>VFFS01000054.1 GCA_009392815.1 SAR202 cluster bacterium | reverse complement strand
AAATCATATCCACAAGACCGGTCGATCCCAGAAAGTCGATCATATCGGTATCGCTAGAGCTGACTGCAATAACTGTCTCGTTGTTTTTCAGTTTATTCTTCGCTCTGTTTTGTCTTAGTTCTACCATGAAATCTCCTTTATGCAGATTTATTGTTTTGACGGCTTCCAACCGTAAATTTCAGTCAGGCTTTCTCCCATCAATATCGATTTTTCAGATTCAGACAGTGAGTCGGTGACCCTAAATGCTTCAACGCCTTGTTCATAGGTAAGGAGATCTACAGCCCTCGTCCAGTCCGTTCCCCACATGCATCGCTCCAAACCATATGCGTCGAATATTTTTTCGAGAGGTTCCCATATGTCCGGGTATGGGAACTGTTTATGTGACAAAGTGCAGGCTCCTGATATTTTTATAACTACGTTGTCAAATGAGGCAAGTGAGATCACATTTTCCAAGTCGGAAAAAGGATTATCTGGGACAGGTGGAACGTGTGGTTGTATGAGACCCACATGGTCTAACACAAATCGTGTTTTAGGGTTTCGGGCAGCAAGATTTCTGAACATCGACAAATTTCCGGCACACATAACATTAAGTGGAATATTTGCATCTGAAACTGCAACACAAATTCTGTCTAATCCTGGATGATCTTCGTTGTATGTGTCCGCACGAAGGAAAAGTCTCGCACCCACTACACCTGGAGTTTCGGCCCAACCGGCAATTTCATCGGCTACATTTTGTGAGTCAGGGTCGAAGGGTTTTACAAGGGCAAAACGATCTGGATATGCTGCATACACTTCAAGAGCATAGCTTGGATCGTAACCGTATAAGCTATTTGGTGACACAAGTATGGCACCGTCGACCCCCACGGAATCCATGGATTTAACCATGTCATCCCCACTGACTTCTTCTGGACCTTGTAAGAATCCCAGCCATGGACGCTCTTCGGTATTACGTAGATACGAATGAACCTGGCAGTCGATGGTTAATTTTTCTTCTGACATGAATTATGTTCCTTTAGAGATTATGCGTTGTCTATGACTTTAATGCTTTGAGGTTTTCTTCAGCTCCCTCAAGAAGAAATCCAAGGTCAGAATTGCACATTATTACGCGCATTCCTTTAGCTTCCCATTCTGACAGCAATGCAACGTTTCCCATATGTATGCCTGGGGCGACACCTAATTTTGAAGATATTTCTATCACACGTTCAATTGCTTTAACCACTTCGGGATGATCTGTTTGTCCGGGGACTCCATAGGATAAGGATAGATCCTCTGGACCAACAAGTGCTATATCTATACCTGGGGTGCTCAAAATTTCCTCGAGATTTTCAACAGCTATTTTTCTTTCTATTTGTGCAATAGCAATAGTGTCTTCATTTTGAGTCGATATGAATTCTTCCAAATCTCCGAATATATAATCAGAGTGTGGAGCATCTGAAGATAACCCCCTCACTCCAATCGGAGGATATTTCATGTACTGAACCAATCCTTTGGTATCCTCCACAGATTCAACCCTTGGCAACATTAGTCCCATTGCTCCCGCATCAAGATTCCCTGCCACTAGGCTGTAATCCAAATTTCTAATTCGCACAAGCGGGCAAATTTTTTCTAGTCGAGCTACCCTAAGTATTTCTCGAACAACCCCTTGATCAAAAGGTCCGTGTTCGCAATCAATCATGAAAAAATCGAACCCAGCTCTTTTAAATATCTGGGCAGCTGTAGGGGTTGTCATTTCCTGCAGCATGGTTCCATATACAGTCTCACCGGTCTTAATTTTTTTCCTAATTGGGTTTCTAAACAATCTGGGCCTCCCTAATACTTCAGTTTAATACGTTGTTTTATGTGGTATTCGTTATTTATTTTTTATTTGGATTAGTAATGATTGCGTGAGGAACAAGTCTACCTTTAGGATTGAGGGATGGATTTATAAGTGTCATTCCAATCTTTTCCATAATTTTTACGGACTGTGTATTTTCTTCTCTGGCGCTAGCTATCACTTTATTGAAAGACCAACTGTCCATACCCAAGGTAAGGACCTTTAGTGCAGCCTCAGTAGCCAGGCCATTACCCCAGTAATTTCGATCAATTAACCAACCCATTTCTGTTTCTCCCTTGTACTCTCCATAAGATCTGACAAGGAAGCCACAATATCCGATTAGCGTTTTATCGTATTTAGAGATTAGGGCCCAAGTTGTCCACTCCCGACTTGAACTCTCAGCCATGCATTGTAAAACGAACTGCTCCACTTGATTAAATGTTGCTGGATTGTAGTCCCACACATAGCGCATCACCTCTTCGTCCGACATTACCTTATAAAGGGCTTCGACATCTTCGAGACACCACTCGCGAATAAATAGTCTTTCAGTTTCAGTAATTATTCGAGCCAACTCTTCGCCTCACAAATATTTGATATGGGGAAGAACCCTATCACAACATTTGCAGCTGTTATTGCACAAGTGAAATATTAGGTTTTTTATAGAATAGGTCGCACCTTTAACAGGGATTAAATTTTCTGCCGTGTTAGAACTGACGAACTGATACTATTTCTATATTAAGTCGCTTGAGAGGGAATTACAGATGAAGATCAAAAGTATAAAAGCATACGCGGCAAAGTTCCCTGCTCCCACATCTTCAGAAAACGCGGCCCGTGAGAGTTGGTTTATAGACTCAGAGGTTGCTAATCCTATGTCAAGATACCCAAGATTTAAAAAACATAGGGATCTCTGGAAACCGCCATGGGAGGGCGTATCAGTTTGTGTGGTTACTGCAGAAGATGGAACGTTTGGTGTGGGAATGACTACATTTAGTGGTCCTGTTAATTCTCTGATCAACCACCATTTTGCTCCATTATTAGTCGGTGAGAACTGCATGGCTATTGAAAAAATTTGGGACATGATGTTTAGACTGTCCTCTCCTTACAGTGCGGGAGGTATCGCAAGTTATGCAATCAGTGCTGTTGATTTAGCCCTATGGGACTTGAAGGCGAAAATAGCAGGCATGCCCGTATACGAACTTCTTGGCGGTCCCGCTAGAGAAAAAATTACTTGTTATGCGACAGGAAATGATACTGACTGGCACATGGAACTTGGATTCTTGGCTACGAAGTTGGCATGTCCTTATGGACCCTCCGATGGCTTAGACGCTTTGGATAAAAATGAAGAACTTATTTCAAAAAATAGGGATCTGATAGGTTCCCACGTTGAACTGATGCTTGATTGCTGGATGGCTTTTGATCTTGAATTTGCAGTCAGGCTCGCAGAACGGATGCGGCCATACAACTTAAAATGGATAGAAGATTGCTTAATACCTGAGGATTACCAAGGGTTCAAAGAGTTACGAAAACGACTCCCTTGGCAGTCGATTGCAACTGGTGAACACTGGTATACATCTCTTCCTTTCCTTTCAGCTGTTTCGGATAGATCTGTGGACTATCTGCAGCCCGATATACAGTGGGTTGGGGGGATGACTGCTGTCGTAAAGATATGCCATATAGCGGAGGCGGCAGGAATATCTGTTATACCTCATGGGGGTGCAAATACGCCTTATGGGCAACACGCATGCTATGGTATGCCGAATATTCCTCTCGGTGAGTATTTCATGCAGACAAGCCCGGGAATGCAACTCGATCACTTCGACCGATCCGGTACCGAGTCAGCAGGCGCAGCAGTACCACAAAATGGATTTATAATTCCAAACGACTCCCCCGGATTTGGAATTGAACTGACGCTGGAGGACATCGAGAAAGCGACAGTTTGATTCAGAAGATGTTTTAGCCAGAGAGCTTATAGAATTGAACCTGTGTTCTGCAGTTGAGTTATATCTTCCCAATTGTAGTTTAGTTCATCTATCAATATAGACTCAGTGTCCTGTCCAAGTTCTGGAGCCTCCTTCCATATGCTGGCGGGAGTTTCACTGAAGGTCACTGGAAAACTGCACATTTGCGTTGTTCCCAGGCTCGGGTGTTCAAATTCAGATATGTAATTGTTAGCTATAACCTGAGGGTCATCTTTCAGCTCGCTTACATACTGAACTTTGGCAAAAATCAAATCTTCGTATTCATTAAAAATAGCGATCCATTCATCAGAAGATTTAGTCTTGAATTGTTCCGCGATTATATTTGTGAGCTCAGGTGATCCAGCGGTCATACCTTTAATTTCACCCACGAATGGATGATCAATATACTCAGTTATATCCAAAGCAGTCGCAAAGTCGGCCCAATATCTGTCAAATTGGGCGCTCATGAATTGGACCCATCGCCCGTCTCCACATTCATAAGCATTTACTAATGGGTTGAGTGGATTCTTGCGGTCCATAGAACCGAATTGGTAGTTCGAGAGTAGTTCCATTCCCACTGATAATCCTTGAAGCCACATGCTGCTACTCAAATGTGAAACGTCCACTCTCTGACCCTTGCCTGTCCGTTCTCTGGCGAATAACGCGGAAACTACCCCTAGACAGAGTATTATTCCCCCCATCTGATCTGATACGGCTCCGGCTATATATGATGGTTCATCCTGAGTGTCGAAAGTAGCTGACATCATCAGTCCTGACCTTGCCTGTCCACAGCCATCTAGGGAAGGTTTTGAGGCGTCGGGTCCTTCTGGACCGTAGCCGGACCCGGAGGCGTATATAAGTTTTGGGTTAATTTTTTTTAAAGTTTCGTAATCAACCCCTAGCTTTTCTGGAACCCCTTTTCGATAGTTTTCTACAAAAACGTCTGCTGATTTAACTAATTCATGTACTATTCGTATTCCTTGTTCTGTTTTCAGGTCTAAAGCAATTCCCCTTTTATTTCTGTTACATGTTTCAAAATAGGCATTTCTTCCACCTTCGAGTCCTATCGGCCTGGAACTCATCCTAGCGACAGCCCTCCCTATATCGCCATCGAGGGATTCTATTTTCACGACGTCAGCTCCCATATCTCCCATCATCGACGATGCCACCGGACCGAATTGATATGATGTCCAGTCCAAAACTCGTATGCCACTCATGGCTCCTTTTTTGTTAATTGCTCTAGTAGTATCGTTCGTCTTCATCACGTCATCTCTCCTTACTAGGTTTACTAAGTGGTATATGTTTCCTATTGTTTATTTTCAGCTAGATAAAGTTGACCTGTTAGAAATTTGGGCGAGCTAGACTTAGTAGGGCCCGATAAAGATTTTGTATGGCAACATCTAGGGTCGAATTTAACAGAATATCGTTGCCATACAAAGTCTCTCGGAATTGTTTATCAAAAGCTTTGTAACACCACTTATGGATTCTTCTGTGGCATCAGGTTAAATCCTTTGGAGATTTATATTGAGTGTTAACATCCGGAAAATAGAAATTGAGGGCATGAGGATTTGATATGTACTGGAAACAAACTGAGGAAATTGACACAAATAAAGTGGAGCGTATACATGACGGTGACGGGTTGATAAAACGTAGAAATCTTTTTGGATCCGTGACTCAGCTACCTGTGGATATCGAAATATGGGAGTTAGATGAAGGGGTCAGCGAGGGGGACCACATGCACGGCGATAATCGTCCCTTGGAAGAGTTTTATTACTTTCTGGATGGTACTGGGGAAATGACGATAGAAGGTGAAATCATTCATGTGAGTATGAATGACGCCGTTATGGTTCCTCCCGGCGTTGACCACGGGATTCGAAATACTGGGGCGGGACCTTTAAAAATGATGATTGTGTGGGGGGTTTCCGATGGAACATACGAGGATTGAACTTAACGGTGGGTTCCATTGAGAGTCTATAGCTATTTCGGTACCGATGGTTTTATGGACAGTATTTCTCTAAACCATCAAAGCAATTGAATCATATGTTGATAGATGTAAATCTTTTGTCAGGGGTTAGGGCACCACGTGTGAGTGGCGCCCTATCAATCAACACTACGACGACATAAAGACCATTCTGGCGGTGTGTCTCACGTAAGATTGTCTAACGCTCCTAATTTTGTCTAGATAGGGTTTCAATGAGTCTGTGTTGAGAAAATCATTTTGAGCTTCGAAACTCCTGAGGCTGTCATACATAGATGTAGCCCGTACAAGATCTTGATCTCCAACGAACGGGACGGTGATAAGCGGTAGATTTGCGCCATCATCTAAATGGTGCCGAAAATCTAAAAGTGCTGATAGTAAATCTCCAGCTTTTCCGGGTTGTGCTTTTATTAGGTTTCTCACCATGAATTTGCTTTCAGACGGTGGATTCTCCATGGGCTTAATAACTTTCAATATTTCAACCCGAGAGCTTTCACAGTGGGAATCTATATTTTCAGAGTTTGATCTTAGCTCTGGGGTGGAAGAAATCTTGTCGCTGAGGGCTTCAACATTTTCAATTGAATCAAATACCATCGCTCCTACAATCAAATGACCTGAACCGGTGTCTGCATTTACCGAAATTGAAACATTTCTTTGTCCGGACCCTCTTTCAGCTTGGGCGACAACTGCGTCTAGAACTTGGGTTGAGTGACCTGGCTTTGCAACTCGACTAACTTGAACTACGTAATTAGGCATCTTATTTCTCCATATCTAATTGATTTAAATTTAACTTAGTTTTGCGGGATTGACTCAACGACTTCCACGGCGCCCTGATTGAATTCGTAAATTTCTACGGTTTCATTACCCTCTACCCAGGCATCGTGTCCGGCTTCCACCACGTATGTCTCACCTGAGAATAGTTTTGCTTCACTTCCGTCATTGTGTTTTGTCACCAGGCAGCCCTTACTTACAACGCCAATATGTCGAGCCTGGCAACTTTCGGTCCCAGCAGCCTCTTTGACTGATTCTGACCATTTCCAACCGGGCTCTAAGATGCCTTTAAATACTTTTGTTCCACCAAGGTCTACGATCTGTATAGTTGCCTTATCGAAACTTAGAGTTTCATTGGGGTTGGAGAAGTCGCTACTTAATATACCGGGCATAAGGTTACTCCTTTAATATATATAAACATGTGGCTGGTTGTTTTAACCTATTTGATTGAGAAATTCAATAAACAAGTTTGAAGTGGTTTATGACTGGCATAAATTTAGAGAAACTTGCTGAAGTTAATTGTTTTTGTTTAAAACCCGGAAGACTTGTCGCAAACGTATATAAACGGCTGGTTTGATATAAATCTTCTAAGATTTTCTCGAAATACATCCCTCCGACCTTCGTACATTTTTTTGCTGACTGCGGACATGTGTGGAGATATGATCACATTTTCCAGATCCCACCAGGGACTATCTTCTGGCAAAGGTTCTGTTTTAAAGGCATCGATGCCCGCTCCTGCTATTCTATTGTTTTTTAATGTGTCGAATAGTGAATCTTCGTCGACAATACCTCCTCTCGATATGATTATCATGTGAGAGCTTGGCTTCATTAAGGCTAATTGATCAGCTCCAATCATTCCGCTGGTTTCCTCTGTATAGGGAGCGGTAACGACCAGCCAGTCAGATATCTCCATAAGGTCATCTAATCTATCCAGTCCCCAAACATCAATAACGCCTGGAGGAGGTGCAATTGGGTTTTTATCCACTGCGTAGACGTCCATTCCAAAACCTGTTGCCCTGCGGGCTACCGCCATACCTATACCTCCTAAGGCCAGTATGCCCATGGTGCTATCTTCCATTTCTATGAATGTGGGACTGTACTTGTCAGCGTCCCATGAATGGGCTTTTTGGTCCGTCATCATCTCGTTGGTTCGATGGGCGAAGGCGAGGCACATGGAGAAAACATGGTCTGCCATTGGGGCTGTGTGAGGACCTCGTGCGTTGGTAAGCACAACATCACTGTCAACGAGTTCCGTGATGGGTGTGAGTGTGTCAATTCCTGTTCCAGGACAATGAAGCCATTGCAAATGATCTGCTTGAATAAAAACGTCACGTGAAGGTGCACCCATGAAGGCATTTGCGTCTTTTATTTCTCTAGCCTGGTCCTCTTCCGAGGACACGAAAACTAAATCAAGATCTGGAAATTCCTCTTTTAAACTTTCCTCAAATCCGTCACCAAATAGACTTGTAACTACCACCTTCATGGACTTCTCCTTGTGATGTTTTAGTTAGATATTGGGGGCCAGAGTGTGCGGATTATACATCTAAGGGCATCATGAGTAGTTAACTCTCTGAAACTTTTTTTGCATCGACCTTTTTAATCCAAGTTTCATAAAACAAATCTAATTCTTTGGTATTGCTGAGCCGTATAACAGGGACGTTTCTAGGGATATATCGAGACAACATTTCCTCCCGGTTGGCTATATCACTGTAATTGCTCATGTACCACCACCATAAGGAGTCGGTACTGAAAAATTTGCTCCATGACTCGAAGTTGTCACCGCATATTTTGGTTCGATCAATCATTCTTTTTAAGGACCTGACAAAGGTTCGTCTGAACATTACTCGCCATGGTAGATCTATCCAGATGAACATATCGATATTAGATGAAAGACATTCCAGTTTTTCAAAGTAGTTTCCATCTATGACCCAGCTGTCACCAGCGTTTTTAATCGATAAATCAACCTGACGTTGGAAATCTTCTGCAGACCGCTCTACCCAGTGAGGTAGAAAGTGGAGGGCGTCAAGTTCGATGTTTTGGTATCCATATCTGTCCGATAACGCCCTGGCGAGAGTCGTTTTGCCTCCACCTCCAACGATATTGATCCTTTTCCCTAGGGGGTGTTGTAAATCGACGATATTTAGAGACAATTCTATGTTATCCAGTTGTTCTTTCAGGTGGTTTAGTTGATTTTGATCATTTTTGCATACCCGAATCAATTTATAAGATGTCATAATGCGTTTGATTCATAACTACGGGTTTTTAAATATGAGCGAATATTAAGGAGTTTTTGTGAAAGAGTCACCAGTGATAACAAAAGTCGAAGCGATCCATGTCAAATATTCCCTTGAAAATCTTGGAAAGGATTACAACACTTTCAACATGGTTTATGAATCCGGTTCTAGTCTTGAACAGACCACATCGATACTTCGTATTCATACCGATGTTGGGATTGTTGGTGAATATGTGGGTGTGATCGGACCAGCTCTTGCTGAGGTAAGAGCGGTCGCGGATTATCTTATCGGAAAAAGTGCTCTAGCCAGGGAATCTATTTATAACGATATAAAACGGGCATCTAGACAGTGGGGAGGTCTGGGATTGGGCGTAATTGATATATGCCTTTGGGACATTGCAGGCAAATTCTATGATGAGCCATTATACAGGCTTCTGGGAGGTGAAAAGCGCCCTCTAAAGGCATATGCCTCCACATTGCATGGTGATGAAAACGGTGGTCTTACCAACCCGGAACAGTTTGAAGAATTTGCCCAGCAATGCCTGGAAATGGGTTATAAATCTTTTAAGGTGCATGGGTGGGGTTTAGCCAGAAATAATATTGAGAGGGAGGTTGAAAATGTTCTCAACCTTGGAAATAAATTTAGCGATAAGATGGATTTGCTGATTGACCCTGCCTGTGAGGTTAAAAATTTTGGGGATGCACTTAAGCTTGGGAGAGCTTGTGACGAGGCCAATTTTTTCTGGCTAGAGGATCCTTTTCAGGACGGGGGCGTTTCACAGTTTGCTCATCGGAAGCTGCGTCAGATGATAAAAACCCCAATATTGCAAACAGAACATATCCGCCTTCTTGAGCAGCATGTAGATTTTATTGTTGCTGATGCCACCGACTACGTTCGGTGCGGCGCTCACGAAGATGGTGGGATAACAGGGGCCATGAAAATTGCTCATGCTTCAGAGGGATTTGGTCTTGACGTAGAACTGCACGGGCCTGGTCCAGTTCACAGGCACGTAATGTCTGCAATCAGAAACACGAACTTTTTTGAAGTCGGTCTGGTGCATCCCCTCGTGAAGACAATCTGGCCTTCCATATACCAGAACTATACGGACGATCTTGACTGCATAGACAATGAAGGAAATGTCTATGCACCTGATGGTCCAGGTATAGGGGTAGATATCGATTGGGACTGGATCAAACACCATAAATTCGGAGAAGAGATTATTAGTGGCTAGATTCGCGATTTCGAAGGAGACCGTGTGGCTAATTCAAATATCAAAAATGTTGAATGGAATAATGTAATCGAAGCGATTGAAGAATGTTATTCCTTGGGATGGAGTGACGGGTTACCCGTGGTGCCCCCTGAAAAATCTAGGGTTCAGGAATTTGTTGATTTTGTAGGTAGAGATCCAGATGAAATACTGGGAGAAGTTCCTGAGAGAAGAAGAGAGGTAACGCTTTTGAAAGTGGCCGCCAATGCTGTTATGGCTGGGTGTCTCCCTGAGTATTTCCCGGTAGTAATTTCTGCTACTGAGGCGATGTTAACTGACGAATTCAACCTGATTGCTCCTTCTTCGAGTCAGGGTGGTGCGGGAATTCTTGTAGTGGTGAATGGTCCTGTATCAAGAAACATAAATATGAATTCCAAGGACAATGTTTTTGGTCCCGGGAATAGAGCAAATGCGACAATTGGTAGGGCAGTGAGGCTGATTTTGATGAACGCTTGTGCATCAATACCTGGATTATTTGATAGAACAAATATTGGCCATCCTGGTAAGTACACATATTGTATCGCGGAGAATGAATTAGAAACTCATTGGAAGCCACTACATGTTGAACGTGGATTTTCTAAGGAGCAAAGCACCGCTACAGTTTTCGCTGCTTGGGAGCCAAGGCAGGTTCGTTCCGCTTCGGAAAAGTATGCTGCCCTGGATTCGCTAATTGACGTAGCCTCCACTCTTGGGACTTCACTTGCCAATGATGACTCTGTGGCAGATGGGGGCCCCTTGGTGAGGCAAGGACAGATTCTACTGACGATGGCGGGGGCATCTGAATTCTGGTCGGACTGGAGCAAAAACGATATCAGGGATTATGTGTATCCTAGGATCAGAAGATCAGTAGGAGACTTAAAAAGAGTAAAAGCGATTTCTGGAGATTATGTGGAAGGAGATGATGATCGTTATGTTCAATTGGTGCCGGAACCTGAAGATATATTGATTGTTTATGCTGGTTCCCCAGAAGCAGCCGCATACAGAAGCGCTGTCATTCACAGTGAATTACCAAAAGTGTCTTCAACGGCAGTTACGAGGGAAATTGTGGAGACTAGTTAGGCCGTAATTTATTTATCAACCCCCTTTTATAGGAGATATTCGATGACCACTACAAATAGAAGAGTTCATCAATTAGTTGACCCGACAACCTCAGCAATTGTTCCCGAGTTCACCTTGTCTCCGCGGCTCGATTCTCTAACGAATAAAAAAATGGGTTTGATCGATGATGCGAAGACGAATGCAAAAGAGCTACTTGAAGAACTTGCTGAGGTTCTAAAGGAGGGTTTTGGAATCCAGGTCCAAAAATACTATCAAAAACCATCAGCCGGGAAACCGACAGATCCGGAAGTAATAAAGAAAATCTCCGAAGAATGCGATTTTGTAGTTGTCGCGATTGGAAGTTGAGGTTCCTGCAGTGCGTGCAGTGTGCACGATGGAATACATGTTGAGAAGCAGGGGACTCCTTCTATAACAATTTGTACCGACATTTTTGAAGTGACTTCAAAATCTATGGCGGTGATGTGGGGTGCGGACGAGTATAAAATAATTTATACCCAACATCCTATTTCACATCTGAGCAGGAGTG
>VFFS01000053.1 GCA_009392815.1 SAR202 cluster bacterium | reverse complement strand
CACCTTGGTAAAAAAGATCCACAATCATCTTAAGTTCATGCATACATTCAAAATAAGCTGACTCGGGCTGATACCCAGCCTCCACAAGAGTTTCAAATGCCGCTTTGACGAGTGCGGCAACCCCTCCACACAAGACTGCTTGTTCACCAAATAAGTCTGTCTCAGTCTCTTCCTTGAAGGTTGTGTCGAGAACACCCGCCCTTGTACAGCCAACCCCGCGTGCATATGCCAGTCCAATTCCATGGGCGTTCCCACTGGCATCCTGATGTATAGCCAATAGGCCTGGAACTCCAGAATCCTTCGTATATATCTCGCGCATTCTGTGACCTGGAGCTTTAGGCGCCACCATGGAAACATCCACTCCCTCAGGAGGAACAATAGCATCGTAATGAATATTGAATCCATGGGCGAACATAAGCGTCTTTCCAGGAAGTAGGTGAGGTAATATGGACTCGTTATAAACCGTCGATTGTAAATGGTCAGGAATCAGGATCATGATGACATCTGACTTAGCAGAAACATCCGCAACAGTTCCCACCTCTAGACCTTCTTCTTCAGCTGCTTCCCAACTTTTGCTACCTTCATACAAGCCCACTGCGACATCAAGACCCGAATCCTTCAGATTAAGGGCATGTGCATGTCCCTGGCTACCGTACCCAATGATGGCTATTTTTTTGTCTTCAAGCAGCGACATATCAGCATCGGTTTCATAATATATATTCGCAGGCATTGGCGATTCTCCCGTTATATTTATTGAATAAAATTCGTCTTAATATTGTCTGTTTAAATTCATCCTGGGGTATCCTCTTCATATGACACCCCTCTGCTCATTGCTATGGTTCCTGTTCTCATAACCTCATGAACTCCAAAGGTCCGCAATAGATCTACTAGGGAATCCACTTTATTCTCATCTCCCGTCACTTCCACAATCAAAGTCCCTTGTGACACATCAACAATTTTGGCGCGGAAAATATCTACAATCTGCATTATCTCGCTTCTTGTTGTCACATCCGCATTAACCCTAACCAGAGCGAGTTCACGAGATACCGTGTTACCTGAAGAAATGTTTACTACTTTGATGACCTCAACAAGCTTGTGAAGATTTTTGGCCACCATTTCGACTGTTTCTGGATCTCCCTCTACTACAAATGTCATCCTTGATAGACCATCAGTTTCGCTTTGCCCAACAGCCAGACTGGAGATGTTATAACCTCTCCGTCTAAACATGCTCGAAATACGGTTAAGTACGCCTGGTTGGTCTTCAACCAAAGCTGTAATAGTGTGCTTATCTGTGGTAGTAGTCATACCGTCACCCGTTCACTGGATGGCTCTTCTATCATGTCTTTGACTGTCATACCTGAAGGAATCATCGGATAAACGTTTTCCTCTTGTTCGACTATAAAATCGATAAGGACAGGGCCATCATGCTCCATCGCATCCTGTATCGCGGTTTTTACTTGAGTTTTATCGGTGACTCTTATTCCCTTGATACCATAAGCCTCAGCCAGTTTTACAAAATCTGGATTACCTGAATAACCTGTCGATACATACGAACTTTCGAAGAATATCTCCTGCCATTGCCTCACCATTCCAAGAAACCCATTGTTTAATATTGCAAATTTAACAGGAAGCTTGTTCTCGACAATGGTTGCCAACTCACACAAGGTCATCTGGAATCCACCGTCGCCAGCTATGGACCAAACAGTCCCATCTGGGCTAGCAACTTGAGCACCCATGGCGGCAGGAACTTCATAGCCCATGGTCCCAGAACCACCGGATGTCAAAAGCGAGCACGGATTTTTGAATTCATAATGTTGCGCAGCCCACATCTGATGCTGACCAACGCCCGTGACTATTGTGGCATTTCCCTCTGTTATTTCAGAAATATCCCTAATTACCTGTCTCGCAAGCAACTTATCTGTCTCTGGCAATCTGAGCGAGGGATGATCCTTCTTTAAGGTTTCTATCCTCTTTAGCCAATCGCTATGAGTAGAAGGCTCAACAAGTTCATTCAATTTTACGAGGACATCTTTTACATCCCCAACGATCGGGACATCTACGGGAATAATTTTCCCTATCTCAGAAGGGTCAATATCCACATGGATCTTTTTGGATTTCGAAGAGAATTTTTCAGCATTTCCCGTAATTCTGTCGTCAAACCTCATTCCCAGCGCAACAATCAAATCCGCCTCATCCAATGCCAAACTTGAATAGGCCATCCCATGCATACCGGGCCATCCTGTCCAAAGTACATGATCCTCTGGGAAGCAACTTATCCCCAGCAAAGTCGTTATAACTGGGATTTGCGCTCTTTCAGCCAACTCTTTCAATTCATCGTAAGCCCGCGAGATGATGACGCCGTGGCCCGCAAGAATTACTGGCCTTTTGGCAGATTGTATTAGAGCTGAAGCTTTTTTTATCTGACGGTTATTACCTGAGATTGTCGGCTTATATCCGGGCAGATCTAACTCCAGTGGCTCCTCATAATCAACCTCTTCCATAAATACATCTCTGGGTATGTCTACGAGAACAGGGCCAGGCCGACCACTATTTGCAATAAAGAATGCCTCCTTTATTACTCTAGCAATGTCTTTTGCCTCCATCACGAGAAAATTATGTTTGGTAATTGGTAAAGTGATACCGGTAATGTCAGTCTCTTGGAAAGCGTCGGTTCCTATAGAAGGACGTCCCACCTGACCCGTCACTATTACCATAGGAACTGAGTCCATTTGGGCCGCTGCAATTCCTGTGACGAGGTTTGTCGCTCCAGGACCTGAGGTCGCAAAGGCGACACCAGGTTTTCCAGTTACCCTGGCATATCCATCCGCTGCATGTGCAGCTCCCTGTTCGTGCCTAACCAATATGTGGCGTAAATCTGGAAATTCCGGCAGTGTTTGATAGAGAGGCAATATAGCCCCGCCTGGAATTCCGAACACAACATCACAGCCCTCTCTAAGAAGACTCTTGCAGACTATCTGTGCTCCCCTCATGTTCATAACTATTATCCTTTTCTATCTCGCGGCATATTAAAATGCCGCAAAACCAAAAATCCCGCCCAATAAATGGGACGGGATCGCATTGATAATTCCCGTGGTACCACCCACGTTGCCTTTCGGAACTAGTCCATCAAGGCCACTCATTTAAGTTATAACGTAACCAACGCCATCCCCTACTCTGAGTGAGTCATTCCAACGTGAGACTATATATCCCAACGCTCCAACTCCCTCGTCGTTACTTCAGGGTAGGTGCTCCAGGGCGAGTTCGCTATTGAATCCGATATCAGGCTTCCAGCTATTACCCGACTCTCTCAATCGGTTCTAATTAGCTACTACTCCCATTCTCAGCATCTATGAAATATTCAACTATATTCAGACTGACGATTCTAACATTTGCTCCACTCTTCAGTCAATTAATAATGTATCTAACTATAATTGCAGATTCGTCAGGAAAATATTTAAATAAAGATTGTTAGGTTGACACCCCTATGCTATCGTTCCCTGTTGAGTTGTTTGACCTTTAGGGGGAACATAAAAATGTATGATCATGACGTTCTTATTATAGGTGCCGGACTTGCCGGTATGAGAGCCGCTTTAGCAGCTACTGAAGCTGGTGTTGATGTTGCTCTTGTTTCCAAAGTTCATCCCGTTCGTAGCCACTCAAACGCTGCACAGGGAGGAATCAACGCAGCGTTGACAGACCGTGGAGACGACTGGCGGGACCATGCATATGACACCATCAAAGGAAGCGATTTTCTCGGTGACCAAGATGCAATAGAGATTATGTGTAGAGAAGCGGGCGATGAAGTCATCGCTATGGAACACATGGGAGCAATTTTTAATAGAGATGAAGAGGGACGGTTAGGCACCAGAAGTTTTGGGGGACAGCGCCAGGCCAGAACATTTTTTGTAGCTGATTTTACTGGCCAAGCATTACTTCATGTCTTATATGAACAGATCGTAAAAGCAGGGGCCCTTGTTTATGAGGAATGGTTCGTACTTTCCCTCATAGAACGCGATGGTGAGTGCGGCGGTGCAGTGATGATGGACATAAAAACCGGAAAGATTGAGGTGGTAAGAGCGAAGGCGGTTATTATGGCCGCCGGAGGCCTGGGTAGGGTTTTCGAACCAAGTACGAACGCCATGATTTGTACTGGAGACGGAATGAGCTTGGCATATCAAGCGGGAGCCTCTCTCATGGATATGGAAATGGTTCAGTACCACCCAACCACTCTCAAAGGAAGTGGAGTGCTAATAAGTGAAGCAGCGAGGGGTGAAGGCGCGTATCTTCTAAATTCAGAAAACGATAGATTCATGCTCAAATACGCACCTGAATTTAAGGAGTTGGCATCACGTGACGTAGTTTCCAGATGTGAACAAACTGAGATTAATGAAGGAAGAGGAATTGATGGATGCGTACTTTTGGACCTAAGGCATTTGGGGGAAAAATACATCAGTGAACGTCTTTCACAAATTAGAGAATTGGCAATGGATTTTGCCAATGTAGACATGGTTAAAGAGCCGGTTCCTATCATGCCGGGAATGCACTATCAGATGGGGGGAGTTAAAGCCAACGTGGATGGCGAGACTGGAGTACCAGGCTTGTATGCCGCTGGTGAAGTAGCTTGTGTAAGTGTTCATGGCGGAAATAGACTTGGCGCCAACTCACTACTGGACACCCTCGTATTTGGTAGAAGATCGGGAGTCCATGCAGCTGAGAGGGCAAAACATACTTCACATCTAGCAATAGATGATTCAGCAGCTAAAACTGACAGAGAAAACATACAAAAATTGTTATCGAATGATAAAAATGAGTCGTTTGGGAAAATTAGGTTCGATATGGGTACTGCCATGAAAGAACATTTCGGAGTTTTCAGAGAAGATTCCAGTATGGCAGAAGGGATAAACAAACTTAATTTAGTTAAGCAACGAGCAGAATCAGTTTATGTCGCCGACAAAACTAAAACATTCAACACCAACTTGATATTCACACTGGAACTAGGGTTCATGATCGAATGTGCAGAAACGATAGCTTCCAGCGCATATAACAGAACAGAGAGCAGAGGAGCCCATACCAGAACAGATATGCCAGACAGAGATGATGAAAACTGGCTTAAGCATATTGTGGTTACTAACAAGGATGGAAAGCACCATATTTCCTACAGGGACGTAATAATAACCGACTGGACACCAACGGTGAGACAGTACTAGACGGGAATTAAAGGAACCAACTATATGGAAGTAAAACTTAGTGTGCGGAGATACGATCCCGAGTCCACAAACACAGTATCTCACTACCAGGAATATCAGATGGAGATGGACGAAGCCTCAACAATTCTGGACGCCCTGATCCAAATCCGGGAGGATGTGGACGGTACACTCAGCCTGAGGTGCTCCTGCAGAAGTGCGATTTGCGGCTCCTGTGCGATGCGGGTTAATGGCGAAGCCGGATTGGCATGCAATACCAAAGTAATAGATGTTATTCCCTCTGATGGGACCCCAATCGTAGTAGAGCCCGCCGGCAATCTCCCCGTGATAAAAGATTTAGTTGTAGACTTTCAACCTTTTTGGAACCAGGTGAAGTCCGTCGAACCTTGGCTTCAACCTGCAGGAGAGGAGCCAGAGGCAGAATACCTAGCACCAGATGAGGACATGCTTCACCTGGCTGGGGTCGTCTCATGCATACTGTGTGGCGCCTGCGTTTCTGATTGTACCGTTCTGGAGGTAGATTCAAATTTCCTGGGACCTGCCGCATTAGCCAAAGCATATAGATTTGTTGGAGATCCAAGAGACGATGCGGATGCTAAAAGACTGGAAACCCTGAATCAGGAAGGTGGCGTCTGGGACTGCACTAGGTGCATGAAATGTGTGGAAGTTTGTCCGAAAGGAGTAGCTCCCATGGATAGAATTATGTCTCTGAGAGAAAAAGTAATGGATGCTGGGCATACAAACACAAACGGGGCACGACACGCAACAGCTTTCGTCGATTCAGTAAGGCATAGTGGCTGGCTGGATGAGCTCAAGCTCCCGATCAAAAGTTTCGGTATATTCAACCTGAAAGCGATGATAGGCCTGATCCCGTTAGCCATAAGATCTCAGAGGGCAGGAAAAGTACCTCCCCTAATTCACAAAAACATACCGGATGTTGAAAACGTACGTAAAATTTTCGATAAAGTTGAGAACAAAAAATGAAATATGCATTTTATCCAGGATGTGTGTCCAGAGGAGCATGCCCAGAACTTTATACAGCCACACTTGAAGTTTGCGACATCCTAGGAATAGAACTCGATGAAGATGCTTTGAAGTCGGCCTCATGTACTGGAGCCGGTGTGTTACAAGAGAAAAATCTTAGGCTCGGTGACACTTTGAATGCGCGTACTTTTGCCATGGCTGAAAAAGCAGGACTTCCGTTGATGACAATTTGCAGTACATGTCAAGGGGTTATGTCGCAAGCCAACGAACGCTTGGTGGCAGATCCCGAATACCTCGCATCAATCAATGAAGACCTCAAGGAAGAAGGTCTCGAATATAAGGGAACAATTAACCCAAAACATTTGCTTTGGATTATCGTCGAAGATCTCGGAATGGATTTTTTCAATTCCAAAGTGGTAAGAAAACTTGAAGGCTTAAAGTTAGCTCCTTTTTATGGATGCTATCTCGTTAGGCCCTCAGATGCGCTGGGTTTTAATGAAAATCCTGAACGGGAAACATCACTGGAATCAATCATTGAAGCCGTAGGAGCTGAAGTTGTGGATTTCCCAGGCAAATCCCTTTGCTGTGGATTCCCCATATTAACAATAAACCCTAAAAACTCGGTTAAGATGGTAGCCAATCACACCATTGACGCCAAGGATAGAGGTGCCGACGCAATGGTAACTCCATGTCCTCTTTGTCATTTGAACTTAGATGGATATCAGCCGAATGCCTCTTCTGCTGCAAAAAGAGATATTGATTTACCAATAATCCATCTCCCACAATTGGTAGGGCTATCTCTTGGAATTGCTCCTGAAAAAATGCGCTTAAATAAACACATAGTTTCTACTAAAAAGCTTCTCTCTGAACTAGCAGTAGCTCCGTAGCCTGAAGAACCTTTCAAGGAACCAAACACCAGTCATAATTCGATATCTATGATTTAAGTGAAGTAATAAACACTGAGGCTATAAGCGCACAAATCGCCAAAGTCGCCATAGCTGCCGGCTGACCAAATCCCAAGGTCGCAGATACCATACCCCAGGAAAAGGGAGCTACAATGGCCGCTAGCCTGCCAGACATGGTGAACATTGCAAAATACTCACTCCTTCTTTGCGATGGAGCCATAGCCAACACTATAGGCCGTTCTGCAGCATAGAGTCCGGATAAAACCGTACCGCTAAACGATCCCACAAACCACCATAAACTTGAAGGCCATTTCATCAGAGGAATGGCCGCTGCAATTCCGAGTAACAGAACCCATCCCGCGATATTCGCTTTGAGGACAGTTGAGGCACCAATTTTATCAACAATCCAACCCCAAATAGCCCCCATTGGAATACCAGTGGCAATTCCAATGATAAGGATCATTTGGACCTCAGTCTCGGACATTTTTACCGTTTGCACTGCATATAAAACTGCAAAAGATGATGCAGCATTAACAGCCCACAAATACCAGAAACGAGATATCAGAAACCTTATCCAATCTGGATTGGTTGCAGAACGTTGAAAAGAACTCTTAATCTTACTAAGTGTTTCACCAAGTACATCGGCAAATAAAGATCCATTAATAGATCCAAACTTATACCTCCCGACTACAAGTAAAGGAACGGTAAAAAGAAGGGAACAAAAACCCATCAGCCTGAAAAGATTCACATGGCCACCATCCTTCAACAGGAAAAGCGACAGCAGTACCGCAGTGATCGCACCGATATAACCCAGCCCTATCCCGACTCCACCAATTAAACCGGCATTGCCGTCTTTTGAGAGATCCCCTAAAAGGGCGTTATAAAAAATATTTGCCAATTGAATAAAAACCAGGGCTATAAGAATTAGCAAAAGCGACGAATTCATTCCCCATGTCCCTATCAACGTTGTACTAGCTGTCCAGCCTAGAGTTAACACTAATAGAAATGGCATTCTCCTCTTGAGTATGTCCGACAAAGAGCCCACCAAAGGTGAGAGAAAAAAAACGACTGTCATAGCTATGGTTAGAGTGTAGCCTATCGTGGCATCATCTCCACCAGACTGACTTATAACCCACAGGGGAAATACCAAGCCAATAACTCCGGCCGAGAACATAGTGTTAGCCATATCGTAAATAACCCAAAAGGTTATTGTGAAAGGATTACGTTCAAGCTCAAGCATAGCCATATTAAGACACTTTCACGACCTACGCGCAATCATAATAGCCCTACATTCTGACACAGAAATTTAGGAAGTGAGGTGGGAATCAAGTAATAATTTCTTAAAAGGCGAAAATCGGGGCGACTGGACTCGAACCAGCGACCTCCACGTCCCGAACGTGGCGCGCTACCAACTGCGCTACGCCCCGATTCTACTACTATTATGGACTACCTCAAAGAAATGAACTACCCAAACAGACACAGTCATAAAATAGTCTTGTTAATTTAAAAGCTTCTGCGTAATCCTAAATAGATACGTTCAATGCTTTGACCTACCTATGTCACTATTGTAAAATTTGCTAGTGAAAAAATGCACATGGCAAAGATTCTGGAGCAGCTGTGTGAATATATGAATCACCCAGTCTCTGTCATATACAAGGAAACCCCTAATGACCATAACTTACAAAGTGGTAGCACTTTTAAGTCTGGTTGTTTCCTTCATACAGATTGCGCTTGGTGGATTTGTAAGAGCATCTGAGTCTGGTCTTGGCTGTCCTGATTGGCCCTTATGCCACGGAAAGATTATCCCACCTTTTGAATTCCATACATTAATCGAATATTCTCATCGGCTAAATGGCTCACTTCTGGGTATTTTGGTAGCTGTCCTTTTGATTATTTGCATAATGCGTTATCGGCGTGATAAACAACTTATGCTGGCGAATTACGCTGCCTTTACCTTGGTTGTAAGCGCAGGAATTTTGGGAGGAATAACTGTAATAACGGAATTGGCCTGGTGGATACGGCTCATTCACCTCGGAATAGCACAATTTCTAGCGGCGTGCCTCATGTATATTACTTACAAATTTGCTTTCGATAATCTTTCAAACGATTATAGCTACTTAAACCCCATAAGAGCCTGGAAATGGAAAATCATATTATGTGTTTCCCTGGTGTTTTTGTTGATTGTAAGCGGGTCATATATGGTAGGAATAGGTGCTAGCTCATCCTGCAGTAGCTGGCCATTGTGTAAGGGGCTTTCAATTCCCGACGGAATATCCTACCAGGTACACATGGGTCATAGGTATATTTCAGTTGTGACATTAGCATTTGTCGGTTACATATCTATAGAGTTAATGATTCACGCCAAGGGAAATAAACTGATAAAAAGAGTTACGCACTCAGCACTCGGTCTGTTAGGAATTCAGATAATACTTGGTGCTGTCACGGTTTGGTCAGGATTTTCATCTCATATGAAAGTGACACACCTCAGTGTAGCTACCTTGGTCTGGTTGTCTGTAATTTTAATGAGCCTAGTGGCGGAGAAATCATTCTCTAAAAATGATCTGGTTAATAATGTGGCAGAAGGAAAATACGCATAGTGATTAACGGATACATAGCATTAACTAAGCCAAGGATCATATCTCTACTTTTAATAACAGCCTTGGGTGGACTATTTTTGGCCTCTGGAGGATTTCCGGACCCCATAACTACGGTGGTGGTTCTGGTTGGAGGAACTCTTGCTGCAGGAGGCGCAAACGCGATCAACCATTTCCTTGACCGTGATATTGACGTCAAGATGAGCAGAACTAGTCAGCGACCATTGGTCTCCGGTCAAGTATCCCCTATACCAGCGTTAATATTTGGTATATTGCTAAATGTTGTAGCCTTTGCAATTCTATGGCAAATGGCGAACCTGATTAGTGCTTCATTAGCACTTATTGCGACTTTGTTTTACGTTTTCGTTTATACAATTGGACTCAAAAGGACAACACCGCAAAATATTGTTATAGGTGGTGCCGCTGGATCCATACCACCTATGGTTGGCTGGGCAGCTGTAACTGGAAATATATTAGATCCTTCCCCCTTCTTACTATTTGCCATAATATTTTTCTGGACTCCTCCACACTTCTGGGCACTCTCTTTAATACTGAAGGATGACTACGAAGAGGCAGGAATCCCAATGCTGCCTGTCGTAGCAGGGGTACAAAGCACAAAAAAACAGATATTTGCATATACCTGGATATTGTTAGTTTTGATGGTTGCTACAGTCTTACTCGCACCGGGACTCGGACTAATTTTCGGTATTACTTCTATCTCACTTACTTTTATTTTTATCGGATACACGTTACGGCTACTCAAACAAGACGGGATTGGCCTAGCAAAGGCCACTTATCTGTTCTCGCTGGCATATCTAGCGCTACTATTTATTGCGGTAATAATAGAAGGAATCCTCTAGTGAACCTCAATAGATCTATCGCCGTAAACGAAGAATCAGGGGATTTTCGCCTTGACGTTATCACTAATGGTTTGATAAATTTTGCAACTGGTGCCAGATATGGTAACTATGAAAAATAGAGGTGTATTCGGAAGCGTGTTTATAAATTCTTCCCGAACCCAAAAAATTGTTTTGTTGTTGATGTCGTTGGCTCTTTCAGTGCTAGCAGCTGGATGCTTTATCATCGACCCAAGTGCCAACCAGTCTACTTTCGAACCATTAGGTCCCGTTGCCGAGAGACAACTGACAATATTCTGGTGGATCCTTATCGGCGGTGCTGTGGTTTTTGTCCTTGTCGGAGCGGCCTTAATATATGCCCTTGTTAAATTTAGGCGTAGGAGTGAAGAGGAAACACCCATACAGGTACACGGCAACACTAGATTGGAACTGTTGTGGACCATAATCCCAGCAATTGTAGTCATGGGATTTGCAATAGCATCCATAAATACTTTGTTCTATTCCGCGAATGTCCCGAAAGACAGTGAAAAGACGATAACTTTGGAAGCAATCGGTCATCAATGGTGGTTTGAGTTCAGATACCCATCCCCAAATGGTCCCGAAAATGAAGTGGTAACAGCGAATGAAGTCTATATACCAGTTGGAATTCCAGTCCGAATAAACTTGGAATCGGTAGACGTTATACACAGTTTTTGGGTCCCAAAACTAGCTGGAAAGGTAGATATGGTTCCTTCAGAAGGGAATCATATGTGGTTCCAAGCGGACGAACCTGGCGAATTCTATGGTCAGTGTGCTGAGTATTGTGGAACATCACACGCCAATATGAAATTCAAGGTCATTGCAGTAGAACCTGCCGAGTTCGACACATGGCTGTCTGACCAAGCCGCGCCAGCTTTGGAATCTGGAGACCCTCTGGCAAAAGAAGGTGCTGGGATATTCAAAGATGCGGGTTGCTCAGGATGCCACTCATTAAAAACTATCGCCAAAACTGGGTCAAAAGGCCGAGTAGGTCCCAATCTGGCCCATGTTGCATCTCGAAGAGACTTAGCCGCAGGCATGATGAATAACGCTGACGGCGCTGGCAACGTGAATGATGCATACCTTCAAGAGAATCTACGAAAATGGCTCGAAAACCCTTCAGAAATCAAGCCCGGCAACTTAATGTCTAGTCAGGCCGCTGTGTATACAGATCCTAACAAAACCCTAACGGAGCGGCAGATATCTGCACTTGTCGCATATTTAACCAGTCTTAAGTGAGCGTATGTATTTGCACATGATAAATTCCCTAACCTCGGAGGCACTTGAGTGAGTACGTTATCTTTAGCTATACCAAGACCAGTACATCCCTCTGGCTTGTGGAACTGGTTAACTACCATAGATCACAAAAAGATAGGTGTGCTGTATGGTGTCACCGCATTCATCATGTTCTTGTCCGGTGGTGTTGAAGCAACACTGATGCGTATCCAGCTAACTAAGCCCGAGTTGGATATAGTCAGTGCAGCTGTATATAACCAGCTGTTCACAATGCATGGAACAACGATGATCTTCCTGGCGATAATGCCGCTCGGAGCCGCATTTTTTAACTTTGTTATTCCTTTACAGATAGGAGCCCGGGATGTGGCGTTTCCAAGACTAAATGCCTTCAGTTACTGGACTTTTCTCGCCGGTGCAATAATGCTAAAACTGAGCTGGATTGGAGGAGCTACGGACGCGGGTTGGTTTGGATACGCGCCACTGACCTCCGTAGACCAAAACCCGGGAAAAGGAATCGATTTTTGGATAATAAGCCTTCAAGTCCTTGGAGTTGCCTCACTTGCCGCATCATTCAACTTCATAGTCACCATAATTAATATGCGTGCTCCAGGAATGACGATGATGAGACTTCCGCTATTCACATGGATGACCTTTATTACAGCTATCCTGCTGATACTAGCGTTTCCTGTCATCACAGTGGCATTAATTGAACTGACCTTTGACCGCTATTTTGATTTTAATTTCTTTAACGTAGCAAGAGGAGGGAGTGTCGTACTCTGGCAACACTTGTTCTGGGTATTTGGCCATCCTGAGGTATACATATTGATCCTACCGGCGATGGGTATCGTTTCAGAGGTACTACCAGTTTTTTCAAAGAAACCTTTGTTTGGATACACCACCGTTGTGCTAGCTGGAGCAATCATCGCGGTGATGGGATGGATGGTTTGGAGCCACCACATGTTTACAGTAGGTTTGGGTCCAGTAGCGAATGCCGTGTTTACGATAACTACTATGCTGATAGCTGTACCAACCGGAATTAAAGTGTTTAACTGGATTGGAACCATATGGGGCGGGTCTATAAGAATTAATACTCCCATGGCATTTTCTTTGGGATTCATAGCCATGTTCCTCATAGGGGGCATCAGTGGTGTGATGCACGCTGTATCAGCTTCCGATGCTCAGCAACAGGACACGTATTTCATACCGGCACACATACATTATGTGCTGTTCGGCGGGGCAATTATGGCCCTGACATCGGGTATCTACTATTGGTTCCCAAAATTTTCAGGAAAAATGTTCGATGAAAAAATGGGAATGCTTCATTTTTGGCTAATGATGATAGGGCAAAATGTAACTTTCTTCCCAATGCACTTTGTGGGCCTTGATGGAATGCCAAGGCGTATTTACACATATGCCGAAGGAATGGGCTGGGATCTTTGGAATCTTGTGGCGACCCTAGGCGTATTCATACTCATCGCGGGATTCCTCGTTTTTATTTTAAACATGGTGAAAAGCTGGAAAAGTGGTCCAGATGCGCCAGGCGATCCGTGGGATGGAAGAACTTTAGAGTGGTCCATACCCTCCCCCCCTCCAGAATACAATTTCAGTGAGATTCCTGTCGTAAAATCCCTAGATGACTGGTGGAACACCAAACAGGGTGGAAATGGAAAGGCAGTTCCAGTTTCAGGCGGATCCGGTGATGAAGAACACGATATACATCTGCCTCAACCATCTTACTGGCCCCTTGTGACTGCTATTGGGTTGTTTATTGCCGCCTACGGTGTCGTATTCAACCAATTAGTCGTTCCATGGGCAATCGCTATCATAGGTACTTTTATAGGATTCGTGGGCGTCTACGCATGGTCTTTAGAACCAGTGAATGATCCCGACGAAGATTCGGCCCACTAAGGGAGTCTGGTCAATTGGCACAGGAACATACATCGACAGCTGGTCATGAGGAGCACGAAGATACAACGACTGGTCTGAATCATAGGAAAATGCTCATGTGGGCATTTTTGGGCTCAGACTGCATGTTCTTTGGCTCGCTAATTGCCACTTATCTGGTATATCAGGGTAAGAGTTTGACAGGTCCGCTTCCGATAGACGTCTTTGATATACCGGTTACCTCTGTAAGCACCTTTGTGCTACTTATGAGTAGCATGAGCATGGTATTAGCTTATTCCGCCTTGACCCGTGGAAATATGAAGGGGTTTCGCATCTGGATGGTCTCCACAGCGATTATGGGGGCCACTTTCATAGGTTTTCAAGTGTATGAATTCAGTAGTTTTTCCACTCACCACATACATTTTGAATGTAGTGAAGTGGCAGAAAAAATAGAGCACGGTGATTACGTTAAGGCGGGGCACGACCATTTTTTCCAAAAAGAATGTCTAGACTCAAATGGCCTACTCAAAGCTGACCATCACGTAGACGAAGAATACGGATTAAAGCCTCAAACCAATTTATTTGGTACCACTTTTTTCACTTTGACGGGATTTCATGGGGCGCACGTTACTCTTGGAGTAGTGTGGCTCCTCTCCATCTTCTTCCTTTCTTTCAAAAAAGGAGTGATAACGAGAGAGAAAAATTTAGATGTGGACCTTGCTGCGCTCTATTGGCACTTTGTTGACGTAGTGTGGATAGTAATTTTCACGGTTGTTTATCTATTTGGAGTATTTGAAGGTTTCTAGGAATTAACTTAATGGAGATCAGATGAGTCAGGAGATACATTCTTCAGAAGGCCATACCGGGCACCCGACGGCTGGCCTATATTTCAAAATTGCTATGATCCTTTCTGTGGTTACGGCCATAGAAGTAGGAATCTTCTATCTTACATGGCTGGGATACTGGATTATTCCCGTGTTATTTGTGCTATCAGCGGGAAAATTTGCTTTGGTTGCCATGTACTACATGCATTTGAAATTTGACCACAAGCTATTCAGCTATATGTTTGTTGGAGGGTTTGTTCTAGCAACCTCTGTTATATTCGCCCTTATATTTCTCTTCCAGGTTTGGCTATAAGAAAAACAACTATCAGCTCCACAAGGCAAATACGTTCAACCTGAAAGAACCTACGATAAGGATACTTTCTACAACCAATGAGTGAACTTGCTACCTCAGTTTTGCTTCACTGGCACGGTCATCCAGACGCCCTAATAGGATTGTTCATACTTCAAGCGGGATATTTGCTTGGAATCGGACCTATAAGGACACGATTTAAGCTATCACAGACGGTAAATCCAGGACAAACACTTCTTTTTTCGCTAGGTGTTTTCATTATTTTTCTCGCCTTACTTTCACCATTACACGCACTCAGCGACGATTACATGTTCAGTGCCCATATGGTGCAACACGTGTTACTAACACTCGTTTCTCCGCCATTACTCATATTAGGTATCCCTGGCTGGCTGGTTTCACCGTTATTTAGAAACCCTGTCACCAAAAAAGTGGCCAAAATAATTCTCCATCCCATAACAGCTGTAATCATATTCAACGTAATATTTTCAATTTGGCACCTGCCGACTTTGTACGGATTATCTGTAACCTATCACTCAATACACATAATTGAGCACCTATTATTTATAATCGCCGCATTTGTTATGTGGTGGCCATTGTGTAGTAATTCCATAGAAATGCCTAGGCTATCTTATCCACTACAAATCATTTATCTCTTCGTCATGTCTTTGGCTCAAATTATCGTTTTTGGAATCGTCACGTTCGCTCCTGAACCTATTTATGATCATTACATAAATGCTCCAAAACTATTTGGTGTTAATGCGCTGGTCGATCAACAACTAGGAGGAATAATTATGAAGGTAGGCAGCGGATTTTTATTCCTAACCCTCATAATAACTGCCTTCTTACGTTGGTTTAGTGAAGGCTCCAAGGATGACAAAAAGGAGTATAATCAGGTGACCAATTAGACTAGAATGGTATCAACAAATTACAGCATAGTAGCAGGAGACAAAGAATTTGAATAAGGTTGCTCTATCCGCAGTAGTACCGGTGGTTTCATTTATAGTAATAGCAGTGTTTGCGATCGCTTTGGGATATATATTTTATCAAGTACACCACCATTCAAGTTTTGGGACAAATGGTGTGATTGTCATTGGCATGGCTCTTCTTATTCTCACACCCGTCATCGCATTTCTCTTGGAAAGAAGAACCGAAAAGTAATCCTCTCCAACAAATAGAGAGACTAAAACATTGCTGAATGTACACGGCTATTTGGCCAGTCTTCTATTTCTGACAATCTGTTTTTTCATATTAATATCTTCTACCGGGTGCGACTATCCTGGAGAACCCGAATATGAGGGAACATTTTTATCAAATCATAAGACCAGCGAATTCTCTGTGGTGGATCACAAGGGTCGGACCACAACAAATTTCGGCCGCAACGAGAGCCCATCTCTTCTCACATTTCTTTTCACGAACTGTACGGATGTTTGCCCTATCGTGACGTCATCTATTAGGAGAGCACTTGCATTGCTCGAGGATCCCAAGGAAGTAAGAGTCATAGTTGTCAGTGTGGATCCAGAGGGAGATACTGAAGACAGCGTGCAAAAATATATTTCAAAGTGGAGTCTTGGAGACAACTGGTCCTACGTTACTGGACCTGAGGAATTATTACAGCCGATTTGGGAATCATACTTTGTAAATCCTCAATTGGACCATTCAGTTAAAAATACCCTAAACAACTCATTTAGTATGAAATACAGGGTTACACACACTTCTCCCGTTTATATTTTGGACAGACTTGGAAAAGCTAAGATACTACATACAAATCCAATTGACCCAAAATCACTTGCGGGTGACATAAAAATACTAGGAAATAAATAAGACCCAGACTCCTCACGGGTCTGGGTCTTATTTATTTATAATATATGATCCTATGCTGCCTCAGCCTCTAGCGAAGCCTGGGCTTTAGATACGATCTCAGAAAAAGCACCTTCATCCGAAACAGCTAACTCAGCCAGCATTTTTCTGTTGATCTCAATTCCTGCTAGTCTCAGTCCATGAATGAGTTTACTGTAAGTGACGCCGTTGGCACGCGCCCCTGCGTTAATTCTTATGTTCCACAGTCGCCTCATGTCACCTTTCTTTTTCTTACGATGGTCAAAGGCATACTGCCCCGCATGAATAAGTGATTCATGGGCTCGCCTATATAACCTATGCCTTACACCCTGATGACCTTTTGTCATCCCTAGTGTTTTTTTATGCCTGCGGCGCCGTATCACGCCTGTTTTTACTCTAGTCACGTCCTATCCTACTCCTGACACACTCTAAAGCTACCGTAAAGCTAATCTATATAGGGCAGCAATTTCTTAAGTCTCGGCACATCAGCCTCGCTAACGGGCAACTTAGACGTAAAAAGTCTTTTCACTTTTTTGGGTTTCTTCCTTCTAAGATGGCTTCTGAGTCCCTTCATCCTAACCAATTTACCTGATCCAGTGGCCTTGAAACGTCTCTTAGCCCCCTTGTGGGTTTTAAGCTTTGGCACGTGCTCTATCCTTATTCTCAATTTGTTTCCGAAGTGCAGCACTCGGAGCCAGAATCATAGTGAGAGATCTACCCTCAAAAGAAGGGGCTTTATCTAGCATAGCATCTTCCTGTAGATCATCTGCAACATTCTTCAAAAGCTCCATCCCTATCTGGGGATGTTGCATTTCTCTTCCTCTGAACATAACAGACACTTTCACTTTCGAACCTTGAGAAAGTAGTCTTTTGACCATCCTCGTTTTTGAAAGTCGGTCATGCTCGCCAATCCTAGTTTTCATCCGTATTTCTTTGAGCTGATTACTAGTTTTGGTCTTATTAGACTTCCTTGACTGTCTTTCTTTCCTCGTAGCCTCGTAACGGAATTTTCCGTAGTTAAGTAGCCTACACACAGGGGGATTCGCTGCGGGGGCAACTTCCACCAAATCTAAACCCCTCTCAGTCGCCAAATTCAATGCATCTGGCGTCTGCATCTCACCAAGTTGATTTCCCTTATCGTCCACGACAAGTACTGAGGAGACACGTATTCGATCATTCACCCTGTAATTTTTAGGTATTGTTCTACTCCAATTGTCTCAAAATTAAAAAGCCCAGCTCATCCACTGGACCACATTGAATATAGCACACAGACATTGCTACTTCAACAAATCTTTCATCTCGACACTAGAGAACCTTATTTTCAGATTCACCTCGTATCCTCTCGATGATATCGGAAAGACCTACAGATCCAAGATCATCTCCAGATCTTAAACGTACACCCACAGTTTCAGACTCTATTTCCCTGTCACCCACAATAAGCATATAAGGGATTTTTTGAAGCTGAGCTCCCCTGATTTTAGCATTCATCCTTTCATTTCCATCATTCACCTCGACTCGTAGCCCAGCAGATAGTAATTTATCTTGAACTGATTGAGCATATTCCAAGTGTCGATCAGAAATTGGTATTACTGTGGCCTGCACCGGAGCCAGCCATACAGGAAAAGCACCACCGTAATGTTCTATCAAGATTCCCATGAATCTCTCTAATGAACCAAATATAGCTCGATGAACCATAAAGGGTTGGTGCTCAGATCCATCTTCACCAATATATGAAAGACCAAATCTCTCCGGTAAATTAAAATCGAATTGAACGGTGGTGCACTGCCATAATCTTCCAATAGCATCCCGAATATTTATATCAATTTTGGGTCCATAGAAAGCTCCACCTCCTTCCTCCAATTCAAACTTTAACCCACGAGAATCAAGGGTATTTTTAAGGGACTTTTCCGCTATTTCCCATTGTTGGTCAGAACCAACTGCCTTTTCTGGCCTTGTGGAAAGATTCACTGTGAAATCCTCAAATCCAAATGCTCCAAGTAAGTCAAATGTGAGGTCCAAAACGCCATCTATTTCTGTTCCTATCTGCTCAGGGGTACAAAATATATGAGCATCATCTTGAGTGAGTCCGCGAACCCTCAACATGCCGTGAAGAGTGCCACCGCGTTCATATCTATACACCGTACCAAGCTCACCAACTCTCATTGGAAGCTGACGATAACTTCTCAAATCTGACTTGTAATACATTATGTGAAACGGACAATTCATTGGCTTAAGGTAGTAGTCTTGCCCATCTGTTTCAGAAGGTGCAAACATGTTCTCCTTAAAGAAATCCAGATGCCCACTGGTCTGCCACAAATTAGCTCGCCCAATGTTAGGAGTATAAACAAGGTCATATCCCCTGCTGTAGTGCTCGTTCTTCCAAAACTCCTCAAACAATGTTCTTACTCTGGCTCCCTTAGGGTGCCAAATAATTAGCCCGGGTCCGGTCTCTTCATGAATAGAATATAAATCCAAATCCCTGCCGAGATTCCTATGGTCCCGTTTTCGAGCTTCATTCAACTTTTCGATATATTCGTCCAGGGCCTCTTTACTTTCCCAAGCAGTCCCATAAATACGTTGCAACATCGGACGATTCTCATCCCCTCTCCAGTAAGCACCTGCAACATGCAACAGTTTAAAAGCGGGAATTTTTCCAGTAGACTCAACGTGCGGTCCAGCACATAAATCTTCAAAAGACCCATGACTGTATGTGCTAATGACCTCTTCATCAGGAATTTGTTCAATAACTTCCAATTTCAACGGCTCATCAGCGTTCATAGCAAGTATTTCTTCCCGAGAATATTCAGAATACTCAAAGGGTAGATTCCCGGCAATCTTTTTTTTCATCTGGCGCTCTATTTTTTTTAGATCATCATCAGAAAAAGGCTCTTTCACCAAAAAGTCGTAATAGAATCCATCTTCCGTGGGTGGACCAATTGCCAACTTTGCTTCTGGATACATATTTGTTACCACATCAGCCATAACATGGGCAGCAGAATGCCGTATGCGTTGCCTAAGGTCCTCTAATTCATCATCTCCCATTTGTAATCCTCAAAATTCGGAAACATTTGTTTAATCAAGTAGCCGATTAAGTCAAAACATTCCGACCTAAATTTTTTATACCGTCAATGCCAAAAGAACTCTATTCAACTCTAATTGTCTACGTACTTCCCTCACAGATTTTGAAATATATCAAAATGATGTGGTTATCTCCTTCGCAAAAGAAATCACACCAGCAGCGATTATAACTGCCAGTAGATATGTCCTATACTGATTTTCAGCAAACTTTCTTACTAGCAAAGTTGCCAAGGCAAATCCAAGTAACGCAGGAACGATACCAAACGAAGTCAATATTGCTACTTCTAGAGTAAACATTCCAGAAAACAAATATCCAGTAACAGCGGTACCTTCAACCACCAGGTAGTAGAGGGGTAACGAGCCACGGACCGAGTCACGCTCCCAGTTCCTAGACACCGCGGCAATAGCCATCAACGGACCACCAATACCTGTTGATGTCAACAGAGCTCCGACAACAAAAGAGGTTGCATTAAATATTAATGAATTACTCATGAAGGTACGGGAGCGGTAAAACCAGACGTAAATGCCTAGCCCTATAATCAGAATCGATATAGCCATACCGAGCAAGGTAGTAGAAATAAAATCAAGAATCAGTAGCCCAAAGGGAACTCCAAGCATTCCAAAACATATAGGAGATACCATCTCTCTAAAGCGGATTTGACTCCTGTTTTGGACAATCATAAAAACAAATACCGCCAGGGAAACGGTGTTAATTACCACGACGGTCGTCTTAGCATCTAATATCATCAACATACTAGGAGAGGCAGCTATGGCGATTCCAAACCCAGCAGAACTCAGAACAAACGATCCAAATAACAAGGCGAGTGAGGTCACTATAATTTCAGGATAGATGTCAGTCATTTAAATTAGAGACTTTTGGATTTCGCACCGACAACACTAATAAGATTATAGACACAACACACGGTGTCGCTGCCCACACATATTCACCACTCAAAAAAAGCAAACATGCTACCACTGCCACTAGAATCATTAAAATTGAGAGTGTCCCACTGGCATTAGAAACGGCAAAGGATTTAAGAAAAAATACTAATAGACATAACGCGGACACAATTACCGGAGTAATAGCCCACGTAAATTTCCCACTGTTAAAAAGAAAAAATGAAATTCCAATTAACAGAAACACAATAAAAAGAAGTAATTCGGGCGTTCTATTTTGCCTCAATTGCCTTGTCATATTACTAACATTCAAACGCAGGAATGATAAAAAAAGAGCCCCCGGGTTGCACCCGGGGGCTCTTCATTTCTGCTGTCCAACTCATGCAATACCAGAGTTAGACGGGGACCGCCTCTAATTTTTCCCTGATAACCGCCCTGAGCTCTTTCACTCTAGGCAAATTAGGAAATTGTCCGTCCTCTTCAGCTTTATCATATATCTTGTCGCCGTCGGCAAACACTTGAAGAATTCCACCCGTACCGGGAGTTATCTTAATAGCTATGTCTTTACCGCCTTCTGCGAAAAACTCGTTGGCCATCCAGGCCGCCGTACCATGATGCGCTCAAGGAACGCAATAGATAATTTCTACCTCAAATTTTCCTTCTCCAGCCATATCATTCTCCTTACTATGAATGCTAACAACTGCAAACTATCACACCATTGATTTATGGTCAATCCACTTTCCCATGTTTATCCATGGCATTACGTTGATCTATAGGTCTATATCCATTCCCATATCGATGATCCGACGTTTCTTGTTTACCCCTGCCTCAACTCCTTGTCGGAAACGTTCCCAAATTTCTTCCTTTTGTATGGGTGCAAGATGTCCAGAGTCACTCAGTTCATTCTTTAATTCTTCTAGGACTAGATCCTCCTGTGTCCCTTCAGGCATGTCAAAAAATTCTCTATCGAACGAAGGGACTTTACCTGATGGATAATATCCTTTCCCTTCAAGCTCAAACGCTTCTAGGTTGTCACTGCCCTTGCCCAACACTTCTCCAGTTTCCAGATAATGTTCCATCACTGGCGCCATTCCATATTTTTGCACTGGACAAACTTTTATACACACTCCACAACCAGCAAATCGAGTCATCACTGGCCTGCACCGACGAGATATAAGTTTATTTTTCTCAACACCTCTAAACCACACCCTCTGGGCCTGAATAGCCTTACCCGGGCACCGCATAAAGCAGATCTGACATGTCTCACATAATTTATATATCCCATAGTCAACTGGAGAATCATAAGTAAGAGGAGCATCCGTGATAACAACTTGCAAACGTGCTCTAGATCCAAAATGGGGAGACAATAATTGCCCATTTACTCCAAGCTGTCCAAGACCTGCCTGAACAAACATAGGAATAACCGGGCCAAAATGCCAAACAGGCCCTGATATTTGTGCACTATAACCACTCTGCAACAAATATTCTGCGAGTTTAATTGAAAGTTCTGCCTGTTTTAGATAGGCGTCTCCCTGTGCCTCTTCTGCGGATATTCCAGGTATATTTTGGGTCTTAACATAGTCTTGCTCAATTGCCAGACATATGGCACTTGGCAAATCCTGCCTGACTGTGGGTCTCCTACTGCTGTAAATATACCTTTTATCAAACCGCACAAACCCTACTTCACCATAACCCAATTCCCTGGCCTTATCTCTCACGGCGTCCGAAATATCGGACCCATCTGGAGTACATAAAGGGCTACGTCTTGAAATATCAGCCAACTTATCTACCCATGGGAGTATTCTCTCCTGATAATCTGAATACAACTCAGATATTTCCGGACTAACCTTCCGTCTCTCCTTCTCGGCCCACTCCGCTGAAGCGCTCTCTGTCAATGAAAAGCTTTCAAGTGGAAATTCTCTGCTGTAATAAGAAACTTCCGGTTCTCGGATAGGAACACCCTTAACTTTGAGAAGATCTTTTGCAACAGGGATAGATATATCAGGATCACCTAAATTACGGCCGGGTCTATTGAGTTCTAAACCGAGTTTACGACGTCCCATTTGTAAAATTCACATCACCCTTACATTCTTAACTATTTAAAAACAGAATCGGATGCATTAATTCTTCCATTCTTCAAAATCCGAAAATTGTCTCACTTTCTACCCGTGATATCTCAACGTCCGGCCGAGAAGTCTCAAGAAACGAAATACTCCTGTCAAGAAGTGACTCCGCATGTCTGGATTCTGTACTGACAACTGCCAACCCTAGAACCCCAGTCTCCGGAATGTCATTGCTCCCCACTTCAGCTATTGATACTCTGAATCTATTGGAAATCCTTTCAATCACAGATTTAAGTATTCTCCGTTTTTCCTTCAACGAACGGGATGGAAGAAGTAAAGTTATCTTACTCACCCTTACAATCATGTCCAGTAATCAATCCATTGTTCCATTTGAGCATGCCTTACTCAACTCGGGTCTTCCTTTCTGCTATCTTATCGAAAATAAGCTTATGTGTGATTATATATTGCTATGAAATTACAACCACTCATCAGTGAATCTGAGATATCACGCACAGTGTCAAGACTGGCGGAAGAAATCCGTTCAAATCACAAAGGCCCAGTTACTCTTCTTTCTGTTCTAAAAGGTTCAATCTGTTTTACAGCTGATCTAATGAGAGAGTTGGATGGTGAAGTAAAGATCTGTTCTACCACAATCTCAAGTTATTCAGGACGATTGAGTGGAGAAATAAGCTATGACGAACCTAAACCAGACGATATAACCAACTCACATGTGATTATAGTAGAAGACATAGCGGATACGGGAAAAACCCTTCATTATCTCGTACAGCAATTGAGCTATATGAACCCTAAAACTATTCAAATTTGTGTCTTTCTGGATAAACCATCAAAAAGAACAATTCCAGTTAAAATTGATTACATAGGGCACACGATCGAAGATCTTTTTGTAGTAGGGTATGGCATGGATTTCGAGGAGAAGTTCCGAAATTTGCCTTATATCGCAATGTTAGATTAGAGAGAACTCATTTTGTTATTAACTGAAACATTTTTGACGTAAACCCGCTAGTTTACTCAATCCGTCTTGGAGGCCTAAATTGGTTGAAAAAATATCAATAGATAAAGTAGGGATCTATGGTGAAAAAATTCTGATTAGATGGAATGACGGGCATGAGAGTACATATGGCTCAAGAGAAGTTAGAATCAGCTGCCAATGCGCTGAATGCGTAGAAGAATGGAGCAAAAGACAGTTACTGGATCCCGCATCCGTACCAAATGACCTGAAAGCAGAAGACTATTTGATGATCGGGAAGTACGCTATCCAATTTCTGTGGAGCGACGCCCACTACACTGGAATATTCCCATTCGAAGTGTTAAGAAGCATGTGCCCATGCACAAGTTGCAAAAATGCTAGGGAGCAGCAAATTACCTAGCCGGTATTTATATGTTCTAGGGAGAACACTCAAATAAGAAAGCATGTCCGGATGGACATGCTTTCTTATTTGACCCGCTAAAAGAATTACACTGGTTTGAATTTTGGAAGTGCAAGTTCATCTGTGATATCTTCGAATACCACTTCTAAATCCATGCCAATCTGCAAGTTATCAAAAGTCGGATTGTCTATAACGATGTTGGTAGCCATCTTAGGACCTTCTTCCAATTCTACAATAGCTGTTACGAAGGGGACATCATCAACAAATCCCGGATGGGGTGCTCTCTGAACAATACCGTAAGTGAACAGCGAAGCTTTCCCACTAGCCCTTATCCAATCAGTATCTTTTGAGAAGCAGCAAGGGGATATATCTCTCGGATAAAAATACGCGTTATCACAAGCATTACATTTTCTAAGCCACAGTTCATGTTCTTTGGCCTTCTGCCAATACACGTCAGACTCTCCCTGTGGTACCGGTATAGGTTTGTTATAAGCCATGTTAAGTTACTCCTAGTTACTCCTAATCGATCGCCAAAACAGTCGTACCAGTAGAGGAAAGTGATCCTCCAGTACCATTAATGAGGCAGAGCTTGGGATCATCTAATTGGCGATCTCCACATTCACCTCTGAGCTGCCTGACAGCTTCTAACACTAGAAACATGCCGTACATACCAGAGTGAGTGTACGACAGGCCTCCCCCTGAAGTGTTCATCGCAAAATCTCCACCAGGAGCGGTTCTCTGATCCGCTACAAAATCTGGCGCCTCCCCGGGCCCGCAAAAACCAAGACTTTCTAGAGTCGCAAGTACTGTGTAGGTAAACGAATCGTAGATCATGGAAAGGTCAATGTCGTCATGAGTCACCCCCGATCTCTCCAAAGCAGCAGGGCCAGTGTTTTTTGCAACAGTTCTAGTGAGGTCAGGCATCTGACTGATGAGGTTATGGTCATGTGACTCGGCCGCACCCAAAACCCAAACCGGTTTCTTCTTCGCATCCTTTGCCCTCTCCGCAGAGGTAATGACATACGCACCCCCGGCATCGGTCACAAGGCAGCAGTCGAAAAGGTGGAACGGTTCAGAAATCCACCTAGAATTATGATAATCATCGAATGACATATCATCTTTCATATACGCCTTTGGATTGAGTTGAGCCCATTTCCGGGTTGCTACGGCGACTTCCGCCATACCTTGCCTTGCGTATTCCTCGCCATATTGATGCATATACCTACGCGCCGCCATAGCATAGTTAATTGGAGCTCCTAGGAATCCGTACGGAGTTTCAAATTGGGATCCTGGATCCGCGTCATCTCCTCCTGGCCGGCTTCTCCGGCTCCGCCCAGCTTCTCCGTGTGTAACGAGTGCCACATCACAATAACCAGCATTAATAGCAGCCATGGCATGGGCAATGTGAATAATGAAGGAAGAGCCACCAACAGCAGTTGTATCTGTGAAACTTGGTTCAATCCCAAGGTATTCAGCTAAATTAAGTGTCGATGTCCCAGCAGTGAATAGTCCATTAACATCTTTAATGGACATACCTGCATCCTCCAAAGCATTGTAAGCTGCTTCAGCATGATGTGTTAAATTCGATTTGTCAGGTACCTTGCCTATTTCATCAGACTCGTCGACTCCGACTATAGCGACCGTTTTACGAAGATCGGTCATTTCAATCCTCCTGTATTAGCTGTTACTAAAGGAATTCTATTTTTCTCTTAAATGCATTTGAGACGATGATTAGGATACAACGCAATCGGTTGCGCTAACAACAAGTCCGTACATTCTGAACTACCAATTGGTAAAGGAGCCATCGTTTCTTCTTAATTGTGGTGTCCAGCCAGTTGGATCTACTATTCGGGATTCCGCAACACTTTCGTCAAAGTCTACGCCCATGCCAGGCTCGTCTGGACACCATGCAAATCCATCTTCCCATTCAATCTGTTTTGGAAACAGATCCGTAGCATAACTGCCTGGTCTCTGGGGCATTTCCTGAACCCCTACATTCGTCGAAGCCATGCACAATGCCACACAAACTGCGGCACTCACTGGCCCCAATGGATTGTGAGGGACAATATCAATGTAATGAGTTTCCGCCCAGTGCGTTATTTTTAGAGCCTCAGTCAATCCGCCTACTATGCACAGATCTATCCGAGCGTAGTTAATAAGCTCTTCTTCAATTACTTCCCTAAAAGGCCATTTGCTAGCCCACTGCTCCCCTGCAGCAATAGGAACAGCTACGTGCCTCGCTATCGTCCTGTAGCTAGCGGGATTTTCTGACCTAAGAGGATCCTCCATAAAGTAGGGTCGAAATTTCTCCACTGCCCGACACAATGTGACTGCATGGGCAGTATCTAATCTGGTATGCACATCAAAGCAAATCTGAATATCGTCTCCAACTGCCTCTCTAATAACACCCATCTGTTCTTCGGCAATCTTGATAGATTCCACAGGCTCAAGTGTATTAAAATTATCAATATAGTCGAAGCTAGGACCGGTTTCAGGCTGGTGCCACCTTACGAATTTCCAACCCTCATCAATATGTTTCTTACAACTTTCTATTAACTCTGGAATATCACTCCCCCCAGTATGTGGGTAGCAAACAACCTTATCTCTCACAGGGCCTCCCAAAAGTTTATATAGAGGCATGTCTAATGCCTTTGCCTTTATGTCCCATAAGGCTATGTCTATGCCACTAATCGCACATGAATAAACTTTGTCCGCTGGGAAAAAACTGCCCCTAAACATCCTCTGCCACAATTTTTCTGTGCTAAATGGATCTTCTCCCACAACTATCTCAGACAAATGATCTATAGCCTTCCCTATTGCAGCACCCCAGCGGGCTATTCCTACCTCTCCTAGCCCATAGATCCCAGCGTCGGTTTCCACTTTAACTATGTAATAAAGTCGACCACTATCATCTGTTATAGGAAAACTTTTAATTTTTGTTACTTTCATATTGACTCCTATAGAACCGTTAAAACCGTGAGCCACAATATCCTAGACTAACTGACACGGTCAACAGAATCCATGCACCCTCTAAAGAAGAGATTTTTTGGTAACATTGTCGCGTGATTTCAATCTCTAGAGAACAATTTGAAAGGCTTGTCCATAAGGCCCTGTCTGATATACCCCCAGATATTCGGCTCTCAATCCAAAATGTCGATATAGTGGTTGATAACGTCGCTTCCATGAACCAAATAGCAGGAACTGGTATAGAGAACGAAATGGAGCTTCTTGGTCTCTATGAAGGAATCCCTATTACAGAGCGCTACGGATACGACATGGTGCTACCGGACAAAATTACTTTATTCCAAAAACCTATCGAAGCTATATGTGATAATCAGGAACAAATCACCGAGGAAATATCCAAAACATTAATTCACGAAATAGCTCATCATTTCGGTTTAGACGACAACCATCTTGACCAACTTGAACGCTATTAGGAAGGTCCGAAAAGATCCTCCAAAGCCTTGCTCGAATCACCGTTAACCCCACCAACATCTCCCAATTCTGAATAGGACTTAGCGCTTCCGTAATCCCTCGTGCGAACCACAACAGGCATTGGCACAGAGTGTCCAAATATTAATGCCTGTTGACGAGATTCCAGTCTAGCTAGCACTCCCCTCAGTTTTCTGTTCCCTGAAACCCCAGACAGAACAGAATCCACGTCTCTTCCACTGTCGAGAAGACAGGACACTTTAGTCCCTATTTGACTCATTACTTCTTCATCAATATCACTGGGGCGCTGATCAACCACGAGAAGAGTCACGTTGTATTTTCTCATCTCCCGGGCAATGGTCCCGAATATCGTCTGGCCAGACATAGATGAACTCAAAAATCTATGAGCCTCCTCGATGGTAATTACTAGGTTGGGAGGTTCCGCAAGTTTGTCTCCCATGGCAAGCTCTTTCTGCCTCTGATATCTATCGTATATCCTTCTCGTAAGGATATTCGCCACAAGCATATAGGCGGTCGGATTGTTCCCATGCTTTCCAAATTCAAGTACTACGTGTTGACCAGAATTTAGTCTCTGCAGAATCATCTCAGCAGAGTCTTCCACATTATCGTTTGAAACAAAATCAAACCGAGTCAACCGTTCCAGGCGTCTTCTTAGAGCTGCCAAGGCAGAGCTATTTACATTGATCTCACTTGCCAATTCATTAGTTGCCTCTCCGGACATACCTATAAATGCCCTGAACCACCTTTTAGGTCCGAAATGGGCCTCAAGAGAATATGCTGCGTCAGCCGCGACTGAAGTTAGATCAAGAGTTTCTCTTAGAAGTTGTATGTCTTCTGGCGTTATATCTGAATATCCAAAACTAACAACATGGTCAGGAATAAACCCCCGTCTCTGGGCACTTTCCGAGTCCATAGAAAAAACGGAGACTTTCGAACCAAACAGCTGCTTCAAACCTTTGACATCATAATTACTCTCACTGGTTCCTTTCCAACCGTATTCGTTATGCATATCAAAAATCAGGTTACTAGCCTTCCCACTCTGCAAAATACCTATCAAAAGAAGTCTCGTTAAAAATGTCTTCCCAGTACCGCTTTTGCCAAAAACCCCGTTGCTCCTCTTCACCATTTCATCAAGATCTAGGCAGAGTTTAGCCTCCATATCTAGAGGACTTCCAATCCAAAATCCCCCATCGGCTTCCGAACCAAAAACACTATTTATGTCATCTTCCGTGGCTTCCAAAACTTCAGAGAAATGGGTTGGGATCGTTTTTGAGGGCATTGGGCCAGTGGCATCCGAATACTGATCAATGCCAATGGTAAGCATGGGCTCCACAGTTATAGCCCCATATGCCGACGTACCACTCAAGGCATCCCTTATAAATCTATCTGAGACATCTGGAAGATTAAACTGTAGAGATGGATCAGATGATTCCAATGCTATATCGGTAACGACCCCAAAAAATCTATTTTCTTGCCCTTGAATTACAACATTTGAACCGACTTTTATATCTTCCACGGAAGTGGTTCCATTTAGGCGCACCTTCACTCCTTCCCCAAGTGACCCAGCTACAACAACTCCGATCTTACTTACCTCAGTCATTTGGAATCCTCCTAAGAATTCCTTCGAGCCTTCTGGTGTCATTTCCAAGAAGTGAAGCCAGGCGCTTTGCTGACTCAACACGGAGTTCGGTTTCTTCCGGCAGGGCTTGACAGGCATATCTTATGAACGCCGCTGCCACATCATCTGATTGCGGCAAATTGGCACCTAATATCGAACTCATGAAATCGAGTGATTTCGCGAAAGTCAAAATCTCAGTATTTTCACACTGGCTAACAAACGAATGAATTCTTGGCGGCCTTGGCGGTAAATATGTTGTTATCTGGGAAGAAAATTTAAACCCAACGATGGTCGTTTTGAAGTTCGTGGTTAGTAATCTGTTCAACTGTGGGTTTTCATCATAAACCAAATCTTCAGATGCTAATCCCTCTCCTCTTGCTATAGGTCTTCGTGTCGGATCGAGACCGGAAGTATGGGAATAACTGACCACACCATAAACAGGCTCCGTTTCTCCTGCCTTTACGAGCGTTCCAAGAGATGGAGCACCATACAATTCATAACATTGAGTTGTGAATTCATTAGTGTCACTTTCAATTACTTCCCCGATTCTAAAAGGGTATTCGTAAGAAGGAGTGCTCATATCTACAATATTACAACCATCTTAGACGTTTTGACCTATCCTTCTGGGATGTTGTGAACTCTATTCCATTTCTCTCTAAAACTTCTTCGACTAGGTTGAGAAAGTACTGTCGATCCGAGGTCGATATAACCGCCTGCTCATGGGCCTCCATCAAGGCAGTTGGGTATCCCCCACCCTTTCTACATTGCTCCATAACGACCGCATGAACAAGATCAATATTTCCTCGTTTTTCAGAAGCCCAAGCCGGCATTTCAACTCTGGCTATTTCATATCCGGTGTTTAAATAAAAAAAGGTTATTTCGTTATCACCATAATAATTTCTTGCGACGTGAAAATTACTCTTGAATAATTCAGATCTCCCACCTTCTTCCAGCAGGCTAGACATTATGTCTCTATCTAACAGCCCTTCAGAGGCACTATCGCAAGGACGCGTCCCCTTCTTAATATCTCCGCAGTGGTATAAACAATCGGACTTAGTATAAGGGCAGGCAAGCATACGAACACCATCTATAATCTCATCACTCCCGGGAAGACTTATATAGCTCGCTACAACAATCTCGCTCTTCTCAGCTGTTTTTTTTATATCGTTGAGAGCCCCTAAAAAACCCTCCGTTAACACAGAATCAATCACAAAATCCGGAATTCCAGGCCTTAACAAATCTAACAGCAGAAGGGTCCCGTCCACTAGCCCAACAACAGGGACTGGCTCAGAATTAGCAAGTTCCTCGTTTTTCAAATGCATAGCCAGTGTTTCCATCTCTTTTACAGCACGAATAGCACCTAATATAGTCCCCTGTATTTGCAACAATTGGTGAGGATTATTGGGATCACTTATTACGGTTTCATCAGGTGGCACAAAAAGTTTAGGACTACTTGATAAATGTGCCTCGGAAGCCGCCCCGTACCTGAGATAAGCGGAACCCGTGTTAATCAGGAAACAATCGACGGGTATATGGCGATTCACATCAATATGTGAACCATCAACTCCAACAACCGAGTAGTCGACAGGAATGGATGGCTCCTTTATTGATTTCGACGGACTTTCTGGGAATATCGGAGGTGTCCACTGAAACAGGCCCGAGGAAGTATCTAATTTCCCTAAAAATACTTCTTGCACAAAACCCTCGAGGAGATTCAATGATTCCCCAAGGCGATCTGTTTGCACAGAGGAAAAATCTTTAAGACCCGACATCATCGTATCCAATTGATGGGCCGTTCTCTCCAGATCAAGAGCCAATTAGTACACTCCAAAACCATCTTTAGTAAATGTGATCGAAACTTCTGCATGTGACAGAAAAGTTCCAGGATATCTTTTCAACAACTTTGACACAGACGAATACCTTTTATGAAGAGAATTATCGTGCTGTGAACGATTTTCTGGCACGTTAAAACCAAAAAGGCTAGATTGCGAATTCCCGCTTAGAAATTCCCGAAAGGAATTCAAAAATGTTCTTCCTATTTCCTCAGTGACCACGGATAAGTCTTCCTGTGAATCAGAATGTGTAAAAAACAGCCTAATGAGTGATTCTTCGTCACTGAAACTAATCGTGCTGGACAATACAGGCGTTGGTTTCTCGGACAATAACTGGCTAGTATGGCTCGATGACAATGCTAACTCACGTATCGCCGCTTGAATCACCCTGAGAAGATTTGAAACATACGACACTTGTAATGCACGAACAGGAATTGAAATACATATATAGTTGGAATTCAAACCACTTGAGTTCATGAATAATATCCACCGCCAATTCTTATTTCTGCGCCCGTGATGAGATTACCTGAGAATACGAGAATCTCCAACCCTGCGCGTGATTTGTTGATGATCCATGTAATCCATTAACGCTAGAGCATATTTTCTACTAGTACCGAATATATCTCTGACATCCCCTACAGTTATCTCCCCTCTTTCATCTATGTGCTGACGAATCACCTCAAGCATATGGCTATAGGCGGAAGAGGTAAATACAATCCCGTCGCCAACTCTCACCACGAGACCCTGTTCCGTTATAAAACTAACAATCTCTTCTTCTATTTCAAGATTTGTGGGAGGCGAATAAGGATTCTCACCAAGTTTCGCTAAAAAAAACTTCACTACTTTCTCTTGAGGCGGTTTAAGTGAAGGCCGATATCCGTACAACCTGACTACGGATGAATCTCCCTCAATTACCTCCCTATTTGTAAGGAAGGTAAGCAAATGGTTATATGGATTATTCGGTAAGCTAAGTCTGCTTCTAAGTTCCTCTCTTTTGGCACCCATTCTTAACGGAAACTTTTCATGGTATTCAGAAAGCCAGCTAACGATTGACGTGGATGTAGTCTCCAATGTTAACGAACTGTAATATAACCCTCCGCCTATATCGACTATCAAATCTTTCTCCTCTAAAGAGGCCAGTTCACTATGGAGTTCCGTCAGAGCAACTCCAGACTTTTCCGCTATATCAGCGGAGTCCAAAGGAGATCCTCCAGATGATTCCAATGTGCTTAACAGGATATCCACAGTAGAATCCGATTCTAACGATTCAAGTCTTTTTATCGTAGGAACATGCTTTCTTCGATGTCGTTTTGCGTGTGTATCAACCACCACTCCCCCTCCGAGAGTAGTCATATTTGAACGAATAACAAAATAGTCACCCCGCACTACAGGAGTAGGATTTTCAGGTTTTAGTTGAGCCCAATATGAAAATCCAGGTTCAGCTTTATCATTTTCGAGGAGACGCAGCCTAGCAATTCCTTCACCGCTTCCTGTATGCAATGTTACAAACATATTGTGGCTCAATTCATTGGGAGCTTCATCCAAAACATGCAATCTAACGTCAAAAGCCTCACTAGGTCTTAGCCATCCAGGAACTGTGAGTACCTCCCCTCTTGTTATATGGTCTTGATCAATTCCACTGATATTCGCAGCAACCCTCGTCCCAGGATGCACCACATTTTCCTTTTTCTTGTGGGTTTGCAAACCCCTAATTCTCCCTTTTTGGCCTGAAGGTGTCATCTCTATTTCCTGTCCGGAGTTTAGAGACCCATCTAACAAGGTGCCTGTAACCACTGTCCCAAATCCAGCAACCGTAAAAACTCTATCCACTGGCAGCCTTGGCCGGCCACTGTCTGAGCGATTTACCGATATCGTAAACATCTCATCAATAGCATCAGTAAGAGCCTCTAATCCGGTTCCTTTTTCGGCTGAAACTGGGTACACCCCAGAGCCCTCTAAAACAGTTCCTTCAGTCAACTCGTAGATATCCATTTTGACCAAATCAAGCCACTCATCATCAACAAGATCTGTTTTGGATATAGCGACGAGACCACCCGGAACTTTGAGCAGATCTAGAATTGCGAGGTGTTCTCTTGTTTGTGGCATCACTCCTTCATCCGCAGCCACCACAAGCATAGCCAAATCTATGCCTCCGACCCCAGCTAGCATGTTGTTTACAAATTTCTCATGTCCTGGAACATCCACAATTGATATTTCCTGGCCACCGGGTAGTGAAAACCAAGCAAATCCTAAATCAATCGTCATACCTCGGTCTTTCTCTTCCTGCAAGCGATCTGGGTCTATCCCAGTAATCGCCCTTACAAGAGTGGATTTTCCATGGTCAACATGACCTGCAGTACCTATTACAAACATTCAACCCCTTCTTTAAAATCCCTTGACTGGATAGCTACAGACAACGCAAGAATAGCACAGTCATTTTCATAGAAGACCCCTAATTAAACTGTCCTAACAACCAGACTTTTCTTATCGGAATTGCGTAGCTCACACCCCTTTGTTATGTTTATCCTAGGTTTTAGTTATGTGTGCATGCTTGGTTCTGGAGGAAAGAAAATGAGGGAAGTAGTCATAGTAAGTGGGGCCCGCACCCCTGTTGGCAGATTTGGAGGATCATTTAAAGATGTCAGTGCTCCTGATCTGGGAGCCGCAGCTATAAAGGCCGCCCTAGACAGGTCTGGAATATCTCCAGATATGGTCGACGAAGTTGTTATTGGAAACGCCGTGCAAGCAGCGGAAGCAGGTTATGCCGCGAGATTATCTTCCCTTAAGTCAGGTATCCCTGAAGAAACTCCAACGATTGCAATTAATCGGCAATGTTCTTCGGGACTTGAGGCAATTAATATGGCTGCACAATTAATAAAAACAGGTGAGGCTGATATTGCAGTTGCTGGAGGAACCGAGAATATGAGCCAGGTGCCTTACCTTATCGATTACAAGGCCCGTTTTGACGGTCTCAGAATGGGCGACTCCACCTTAGTAGACGGACTTACTGAAGGTCTGGGTTGTCCTGTTAATAGATACCATATGGGAGTCACTGCTGAAAATGTTGCAGAGCGCTTTGGAGTATCTAGAGAAGATCAAGACGAACTCGCCTATATCAGTCATATTCGATCTAGCAACGCAATTTCAGAAGGCCGATTTTCAAATCAGATAACCACAGTGGACGTTCCGCAAAGAAGATCTGATCCAATCAAAATACAAACAGATGAAGGTCCTCGTTCGGACACTACCATGGAAGGATTGTCAGGACTGAGACCAGTTTTCAAAAAAGACGGAACGGTGACAGCGGGTAACGCTTCGAGCATTAATGATGGAGCTGCCATGGTGGTGATGATGTCAAAAGAAAAAGCTAAGTCACTCGGTATAACTCCCCGAATGAAATGGCATACTCGAGGAGTTGCAGGTGTAGACCCAGCGATAATGGGGATAGGGCCTGTCCCTGCAGTAAAAAAAGCAATTGACCGAGCAGGCATGTCCGTTAATGACATAGATGTAATAGAGCTAAATGAAGCTTTTGCTTCCCAAGCATTGTATTGCATCAGGGAATTAAATCTTGATATCGATAAAACTAACCCAAATGGTAGTGGAATAAGTCTTGGCCATCCGGTTGGTGCAACAGGCGCAATAATGACTGTGAAATTAATGGAAGAATTAGAGCGAAGTGATTCACATTTAGGACTCGTTACCATGTGTGTAGGGGGCGGGCAAGGGGTAGCAACGGTATTTGAGAGGCTTAACTAATACTCAAAGTATAAAAAGGAATTTAATAAAGTGACCCAATCTACGGACGCAGGAGTTCAAACAGTATTAGAGAATATGGAGACGATAGTGGCCTCTGAAGGAGGCTCATTAGAATTTATATCTTTCGAAGATGCCCAATTAGTTGTTAAGTACATTAAGGGTGTAAATGAGGAATGTCCGGAATGTGTTCCAGATCACACCATGGTCCAAATGTTAATGGAAAGCTCCCTAACAATATATGCTCCACATGTAAGCTCAGTTGAACTTAGGTAAACAGCATCCATGAATATCCATTCAACCCGCATTACCAGTTAAATGGGTTTTGATATCTCCTAACAGGTCTAGATATTTTAATCCTGAACCGGTATTTAGAAGAAGCACTCTTTCATCTGAAACGATAGATCCTTCCGCCATGAGTTCAGTGAGTGCAACAGCAGTTGCAGCACCTTCTGGACAAATAAACATTCCTTCTGTTGAAGCCACGGTTTTCATCATTGACAGTATCGATTCATCTGACACAGAAAGAGCAGAACCTTCACTTTCCCTAATTGCTCCAAGTATCAAATAATCTCCAATAGCACCAGGTACCCTTATCCCCGCAGCAAATGTGTTCGCATTCTCCCATGGCTCTGCAAACTCATCACCATTTTCAAATGCCCTCACTATTGGTGCACAACCATCTGACTGTACTGCATACATTCTCGGCCTGCTTCCATCGATCCATCCCAGTTGCTCCATTTCATCAAAAGCCTTCCACATACCAACTATCCCGGTTCCTCCACCAGTTGGATAAATTATTACATCCGGTAATTCCCAGTTAAATTGTTCTGCAATTTCATACCCCATGGTCTTTTTCCCTTCCACCCTATACGGTTCTTGTAGAGTAGACACATCAAAAAGATCCATTTCCTCAGCCTTCTGCCGAGAAATAACGCCAGCGTCACTTATCAGCCCTTCTATAAGATTCAAATCCCCGCCGGTGAAGTAAACTTCAATTTGATTTGCTTCAGGTGCGTCCATAGGCATAAACACAAAGGCATCAATACCGGCCCGTGCAGCGTACGAAGACATTGCACCTGCGGCATTCCCCGCAGAGGGCATAGTCAACCGTGTGAGCCCTAATTCTTTGGCTTTCGAAACAGCTGCAGACAATCCGCGTGCTTTGAAAGACGCCGTGGGATTTATCCCCTCATCTTTAAGAAACAATTTTGATGAACCTAATTTTTCACCCAAGGAGGGCATGGCAAATATAGGTGTAAATCCCTCGCCAAGAGTGACTACATTATTTTCATTTAAAATCGGCATCATCTCAAAATAACGCCACATATTGGCCTGGCGGTGCGGAAGTAGTTCTTTAGCAAAAACCTTCTTTGCAGACTCTATATCGTACCGGGGATACAGTACCTTACCGCAATCTACGCATAGCCTTTGAGGCTCGTTCGAAGAATGGATCTTCTCGCAGTAAGTACATTCCAGATGTGTAAAAAAACTTTTCATTAACAATCCATTTCATAAACTAAGGTAAATATTCACCTACATCAAAGAGAAACCCACAAGGTTATTTTCTCTTTGAATGTCCACGAGCTATCATACAACGGCAACGTACAATATCCACTTTCCATTATTGGGACTTCATTTAGTTTTTAAGAGGTACAAAAATGCCTACCGACATTGAACAACAATTTATCGACCTGCATCCCAATTCCAGACTGAGACATGAAACCGCTAAGGAAATGTTCCCCAACGGAGTTACCCATGATGCTAGAAGACAACATCCGTTCCAGCTGTATTACACACACGCTCAGGGACCAAATAAATATGACGTAGACGGAAACAAAATAATAGATTTTTGGAGTGGCCATGGCTCACTAATTCTGGGGCATTCCCATCCAGACATAGTTTCAGCCATACAAAATCAAATCACCAAAGGAACTCACCTCAGCGGCTCTACTGACCTAGAGATAGAGTGGGGTCAAATGGTTATGGATTTGATACCAAGTGCAGAAAAGGTCAGATTCCACAGTTCTGGTACAGAAGCGGACATGATGGCTATCAGAATGGCAAGGGCATACACAGGCAGAAAAAAAGTAATCAAATTTAAGGACCACTTTCATGGTTGGAGCGATTACGTATCTTTCGATGGAGATGGGATAGGTGGGATTCCAAACGAGATTGCAGAAACTATGATAGTGATTCCACCCAACGATATTTCAGTCGTCCAAAAGGTATTGGATGAAAATGATGATGTTGCCGCAGTCATATTAGAACCAACTGGCGCCCATATGGGACTTAATCCAATAATTCCTTCCTTCTTACAAGAACTAAGAGATCTTACCCTCCAAAAAAATATTGTATTGATATTCGATGAAGTCGTGACCGGTTTCAGAATCTCAAAAGGTGGAGCTCAGAGCCATTATGGAATAACCCCCGACATGACGACCTTGGCCAAAATATTGGGGGGTGGACTACCCGGCGGGGCTGTGGCTGGCAAGGCAGAAATAATTAACATGATCGAGCCTTCAGGAGACCCTGAATGGGATAGAAACAGGCGCATTGCACATAACGGAACATTCAATGCGAATCCCTTATCAGCAGTAGCGGGGATTACCGCTTTGAAACTCCTACAAAATGAACCGATAAATGATAAGGCAAACTCAATGGGCCAAAGGTTAAAATCAGGTTTGAATGGGCTTCTTGCTAAGCTTGAGATTCCAGGATGTGCAAGCGGAATTAATTCACTCATACACCTTCGCTTGGGTGTAGAACATGAATGTGATCGGGAAATATGTCTGATGACCGATCGAGATATGAAAATTAGTACCGACAGTATACGGAATGCCCAGTTGAATCTGGCATTATTGAACAGAGGAGTCCATTCGGGAACGCGCTTTATACTGAGCGCAACTCACGAAGAGGAAGATATAGACGAAACCTTGGATGCATTCGAACTGGCTTTCATGGACCTGAAAAACCAAGGGAATTTGTAAGACTTGAAGGAAATTTAATGACGGAAAAAGATCTAGTAATTATAGGTGGAGGGGCCGCTGGGATGTCATCAGGCATATTTGCGTCCAGACTAGGACTGAATACGGTTATTCTTGAGCAATTGATGCCAGGAGGACAGGTGATAAATTCAGAGCATATAGAAGATTATCCCGGATTTCCTGAGGGTATATCTGGGGCCGAATTGACAGCAAAAATGCAAGATCAGGCAATGTCAAACGGGGTAGATATTGAATTATCTGAGGTAACAGATATTACAGATGAAAACGATAGATGGATCGTACAAACTACCGCTGGTGCCAAAAGCACAAAAGCAATAATAATTGCGGGTGGATCAAGTCTTCGTAAGCTTCAAGTTAAAGGGGAAGACGAACTGGTAGGCGCTGGAGTCTCTTACTGCGCGACTTGTGATGGCGCATTTTTCATTGACCAAAATGTTTGCGTAATTGGGGGCGGTGATTCAGCCCTTGAGGAAGCTTTAACCCTAACAAATTTCGCTGGCAGCGTAGAAATCTTTTGTAGGGGAGAAACCCTCCATGGGCAAAAGGTTCTTGTAGACAGGGCAAATGCCAACGACAAGATTAATATACATACCAACGTAGAAATTACCGAAATACACGGAAATGAAATGGTGGATGGAGCCTCTCTCAGAAACTTGGTCTCAGGAGAGACTACCCGAATCGACACTGACGGGGTATTCATCTTTGTTGGACTTGAACCAAATTCAGATTATTTGTCACCTTTGATGGAGCTGGATGGCGGAGGTCATATAAAAACAGATTCTCGGATGAGAACATCCAAGGCAGGGATATTAGCCGCAGGGGATATAAGAAGCCAGTCTGCATCTCAATTGATTGCTGCAGCTGGCGACGGAGCAACTGCAGCAATAACTGCCTTCGAATATGTAAAATCTGGCATTTGGAGTACGAGGTAGCCGCTGTTGAATTTGATTTTGATCGGAGTAGGAGGAGCTCTTGGTGCCGTATCTAGGTATGGCGTCGATAAGCTCTTAACCGGGTTAATTGGGCAAACAATCTTAGGCACATTCGCTGTGAATATCTCGGGGTCATTAATACTGGGATTAATCGCTGGTATGACTTCATCTAGAACGAATCTTCCAGAGGCAGTCACAATGTTCCTGGCGATAGGGTTTTGCGGTTCATTCACCACCTTTTCAACTGTCACGGTAGCCAGTTTTCGTTTGTTTGAAGATGGCGACTACATAACAGCGTCCACAAACATATTCGGTAGTGTTATCGTAGGATTAGCAGCTGCAGGGATCGGACTGTGGCTTGGAAGACAGTATTTCTAATCTGGATCTGATTCCAAATCTGAAAACAACACCCTTACTTTCTCCGACTCGTGTATTTCTTTCGATTTCCTTCCTGCCATAACATTCCAGATCAAGGCGACAAACAAATCACAGGATCCGACAATATTGTTGGTCAAAATGCTCTATACTGAAATACTGTTGAAGAATGCCCGGTGGTGTAGCGGTAGCACTAAGGACTTTGAATCCTTCGACCCAGGTTCGAATCCTGGCCGGGCAGCCAACGGATGATCTAAACAACTGACAATGTTTCTGCAAATCTTTTCTCTAGTTTCAAACCTTCCGACAGAGAGAGATCTAATCCAAGCAAAATAGCTCTTCGCGCAAGGATAAGTGCAGAATTATCATGTCTTGAAAGTATTCTGGATACTGACAGGCATTCTTTGAGTAATTCCGACCTGGGCACCACCCTGTCTACCAGTCCTATCTTTCTTGCCTCCCCCACTTCCATTACCCTATTACTCAATATAAATTCAGAAGTACGAGATGTCCCAATCAGGCGCGGTATAGTTTGAGTACCTCCAGCTGCAGGCACCATACCAAGAGCTACTTCAGGCATACGAAATATACAATTATCTGCCGCTATCCGAATATCACATAATGAGGCTATTTCGATTCCTGAGCCAATCACATACCCATGAAGAGCCGCCACTATCGGTTTCGGCTGAGTATGAAAAAGACCCCATAAATCCCGTTCCCATCTCACCTCCCTAGCAATGACTTGCGACGGCGCAGTGCCAAACTCGGTCAGGTCTGCCCCTGCGCAGAACCCACGTTCTCCAGATCCTTTCAAAATAGCCACTTTAGCATTTGGATCATCTCGTAAAAGCTTTAGCGTTTCGTAAAGCTCATCCCTCATTTGTACAGAAAACGCATTAATATAAGAAGGGCGGTTCAGAGTAATAGTCGCGACATCGCCGGAACACTCATATAGAACAACAGGATTTTGAATATTGATTAGTCTCCCTTGAAACTTGGCGCGCGCCTTTCCAAAAACGAATTGATACCTTCTGTTCTATCTGATGTACTTTGAAGGATAACGCTCATATCGGCCTCCAAATTCATACCTTGACCCAACGTCATTTCGGCTCCCGCATAGATTACCTCTTTGAGATATTGGGCCGCCTTAGGTCCATGAGAAGCAACTTTTTTTGCTATAAGGCAGGCATCCTTTACAGGATCATTATCGGAGATCTGATGGACCATACCCATCTCAAGAGCTTCATGCGCTTTGACAAGTCTGCCAGTCAATATGATCTCTAAAGCCCTACCTTGTCCTACCAACCTAGGTAATCTCTGAGTACCGCCGTTGGAAGGTATCACCCCGTGCATAAGATGAGACATGGAGAATTCACTCGTTGACACACAAACCCTTATGTCACATGCCAAAAGTATCTCTAGGCCAATGCCATGGGCATTTCTAGATATGACACCCAAAACCGGTTGCTTTATCGCCGATACAGAGGGTGCCAAATTAAAGCTACTTGTCCAAACAGTCGAAACAAAATCCGGAGAATTAGAGGTTAAAACCACGACCCTAACTTTTGAATCCTGTGAAATTGAGCTACAGATGTCTTCAAAATCCCATTGGGTCGATTCATCTATATCCCTATCTGGCAACTCTATAATCGCTATTTTTCTATCGTCAAAATACTCTACATTTATCATCTTAACTATACTGTTTAATCCGTCGTGTCTTCAGAGATAGAAGGGCTTTGAGTAGAAACCACCTCACTTAGAACATTATTCTTTTTCACATTGGAGAAATATATGATGAGATCCTTTGCAGAAGCGGCTACAGGGGGTCCCAAAATCACTCCCCATAATCCTCCAATTTCACTCCCTATCAATATCGAGACTAAAATCAACAACGGATGTATTTTAATCGCGAAACTCTGAATCCTCGGGACCAAAAATGCCCCTTGAATGAGTTGAACTCCTCCGTAAAGTATCAAAACCCAAATAAACTTATCTGGGGAAGTAGAAAGTACGACCACGACAGCGGGAATGAAACCAAGCCAAGCCCCAACCAAGGGAATGAACTCAAACACACCAGCCACTGCGCCGAGGAGTATAGCGTAGTCCACCCCAATCAAGAACAACCCAACTGATATTAAAACTCCAACTACGGCAGCAAGTGTAACTTGGGCTCTTACGTATGCTCCAACGACGCGATTCAAAATTTTTAGAACATACACCACGTGTATCTGTATATCAGGAGGAAACACGTCTATGACAGACTCTCGTATTTTCTCTCGATCCTTCAATAAATAAAACACAAATATTGGGACCGCAATTAGACCAATTACAAGAGTGAAAGCATGTACAACGGCTACAGCAGTGCGGCTTAAAAAACTTTGTAGGTAGGAAAGAACAATGACTCCCAGGTTGTCGATAATCCAACCAACGGCAGCCAAAACACCACCTATTTCGTATCGTAGAGGTTCTGGAAGGCTAGTTGAGTATCCTTTGTTCCAAGCATCCACCCTGTTTATTGCTTCATTAACAAACACCGGTAGTTTGCCTATGAGTTCTGTCGATTGACTGAAAAGAGGGGGCACTATTAGCAAGAAAGCTACAACCAGAAAAATAGTTACCAGCAAATACACTATGAATATAGAAATACCCCGAGATAGCTTCGGATATAAAGTTTTTCCAGGTAAAACCTTTTCTACAACACCTACAACTGGGTGAAGTAAGTATGTCAAAACAATACCGATTACAAACGGAAACAGAGCTCCTTTTATTTGATACAAAACAAATACGACGACCGCCGCTAGAAAAATGTACAGCGCAACTTTGGCGGATTTTTCTAAAGATAGGCCCATGACTCTCCAACTTGATCAGGACTAAAACACTATCGGTTAATTAATATAAAACTCCCCACACTATTTAGACCAATTATGTAAAAGAGTGATGGGTTAAGCAACAATACTGAAGGGTTACAGTCACAAAGACCATGTTTAAGTTATAGATGTTTTTGTCTGAATAGCTCGACTTCTTTTTTGTAGGGAATTGCCGAAACTCCCTGAGATCGGACGCTTAAGCCAGCAACAACTGATGCAAAATCGGATGACTCTAGTAAATTACCAGTTTCAAAGAATCTAACCGCAAAGGCAGCTGAAAACACATCGCCGGCTCCAGTTGGGTCAATTTCGGTAACATTCAATGATTCCAATTCAAACACACTTTCGCCGGAATAGACGGTAACTCCGTGACTACCATTTGTAACAATCAAAACTCTGGCGAGATTACTCCAATGAACGATGTCGTCTTCACTATAAGCATCCTGTCGAGAGCATATTGCAACATCAATTCTTGGCAGGACGTCTAACCCCTCCCAACTGCTAGCATAGACTCGTCCGTTTATCCCAATTCTTCTAGTCCAACCTTGAATCGAAGCAACAATCAATGATTCAGGAAACAAGTCAATGATTTGAACAGGGATTTCATCAAGCAAGGGGGCGAGGTGAAGAATAGAAGCCTGTCTCCATGATTCTGGAAGTATATCCAGAGAAATAGGGTCAGCAACATCATGTACATACTGCCTTCTATCAGTACGATCATTAGTGCAACCGTATATGTTCTCAAAAGTAGTGGTGGTTCTTGATTCAGCGTAACGGATAGGCCAATTTCTAATTTCTCTTGGAAAATTAAAGTCAGGAGCACAAGAAGTGAGAATACCTGGTTTGATTCCTAGCCGCCCCGCAGTAACTGCTCCATAGTAGACAGCCCCTCCTGCAACATGGCCTGCAGAAGATACGTCCTTGGATAAATGTCCTACTGCTAGATATTGGACATCATCTAAAGTTTTATTGGCAATGTCCACCTAGCTGGGGAATATAACAATCTTCCGATCATTTCCTGAACCAGAACTTTCTGTATATACACCGTCATTGTCAGCCAAAGACATATGCACAAGACGTCTTTCACGGGCATTCATTGGTTCCAGTTCTATCGACCGACCTGTCTTTACTACTCTCTGTGAAACTCTTTTAGCAAGATTCGTGAGAGATTGCTTCCTTCTATCATCATATCCTTCCACGTCCAGCGATACATTGGTTCTCTCACCCATACTTTGGCTTACCAGGAACCTAACCAAAAATTGAAATGACCTGAGGGTTTCACCTCTTCGACCAATCAAGAGCCCTGAATCGTCACCTTCGATCTCGAACAAAGGCCCACCACCATCTTCATTATCAGCTCGACGCAAAGTAGAAGTCACCTCTATTCCCATAAGGTCAATCAACTTATTGATCGTTTCTCTTCCAGACTCAATGACATCTCCATGTGACACAGTTGCCTCTTCTGTATCCGAGTCAGCGAATTCATTATCTGAAACCAAAACGCGATCGGGAATACGGGTGACTACAACCTTGGCAGGTTCACTCCCTATACCAAAAACCCCAGCCTTTCCCCTACTAACGACGTCGATTTCTACCTCGTCTTGGTCGGCGTCTAGTTCTCTTAGGGCGATCTCTATCGCGTCCTCCACTGTTTTCCCCGTCATCTGTATTGAGTTCATATTGCTCACTCTCCTCAACTACAGAGCCTGTAGCGCCCGACAGTGAAACTGCCGGTTCTGGTGCTACACCTCTTCTGAAATTTACTAAATTCACTAATGGGTCCCATCCCGTGATGAAACCCTGAATAACTATACCCACAACATTTGAAATAACCCAATATAAAGCCAGGCCGCTGGGAAACTGCATTGAAAAAAAACCGAACATTAAAGGCATCATCCATAGCATCATTTTATTAGTTGATGCTTGTTTGTCATCAGCCGCAGGCATCATGGTCATTTTTTGCATAAGGAACATTGAAACGCCAACCATAATTGGCAGGACTGGTAAGGTATCAGGACGAGCCAAATTCAACCACAAAAAAGAACTATCCAGTGGAATGACATCTTTTACCATCGGCAACCACGGATAAAGGTTAGTCGACAACCCAACCAGGCTTTCCGGGGTGGATGGAACAGTTTTTATAATAGCTTGGTATAGTCCAATCCATATAGGCATCTGTATGAACATTGGGCCAAGGCAACCAATTGGATTGACTCCTTGCTCCTTATAGAGTTTCATCGTTTCTTGAGACTGTCTCTGTTTGTCCTTGGAATATTTGGCCTGAATCTCCTTTATTTTTGGCTGAAGAGCCGACATAGCTTTCATCTGCCTACTTTGTTTGACAGTAAGAGGCATCATCACCCCTCTTATGGCTATCGTAAATATCGCGATCGCGATTCCGAAGTTACTGAAAGCAACGCTATATAGAAAAATCAGCGAATTTATCATCGGTTGGACGATGACGCTGCTCCATATTTGACCAAATAGTTCCACTAGTTAACCTTCACTTACTCACATATTTACTGTGCCAAATAAATACTATCAACAAGAAGGGGCCCAATCGCTGGGATTCGGGATTTCTCCGTCTTTAGCTTTGTTTGAAAAATAGGGCGCATCCCATTTTTCATCTGGATTCCCATTCCCTTTTATCTGAATAGCCCTGATGGAGTGATCCCTCACACTAAAGTAAACAGAATCACCGTCCGAAATAATAGGCGCCTCAATCTTGTCCCCCGTACTGCAACTACCAATTACTATCCCGGTTGACAGCTCCGAAACATAAAGATCCCCATCTTTGGAACCGTATGCAATCATATCGGAAACTATTGCCGGGGAACCTACGATAGCTCCCTTTGTTTTGCTTTCCCATCTCAAACTTCCATCATTTTTGTTGAGTGCATATAAACTTCCATTCAATGATGGAGCGTATATGACACTTCCATCGGTAATTGCACTTCCCCAATACCAGTTCGAAGCCCCTGTAAACCGCCAGATTTCCTTACCTGACAAAGCGTCCAGTGAATAAAAGTTGCCATCGAATGATCCAATATAGACTTCTCCGTTCAACACAAGTGGCGACGATGCTACAGCCCCTCCGGTTTCATACACCCACTCCGGAGACCCGCTCTCAATGCATGTATTACAAGTAAGATCTAGTCCATATATTTTGTGATCGAGAGAAGAAAATATTAAAAGGTTTTCAAAAACTTGTGGCGTTGACCATATACTAGACCCCGTTTGAAATTTCCATTTTCTTTCCATTGTTATTTCTTGGCCTCTGATGGAAATATTGAAAGCATGCATAAAACCATCACTTGAACCAATATACATCACGTCATTCTCTATCAAAGGTGCCCCTACAATTTCATCTGCAATTGGCTCAGTGTCCAACAAGGCACCGTCTTCCAGATCATAGGCGTGAATTTTTCCATCATAGGAACCCAAAAAAGCGACACCCTCATAGACTGCGGGGGTGCCATATATCGCCCTCCTGTCATCCTTATCATCATCTACCCGTATCAAAGTAGGAGCCCAGTCTTGTCTACCAGTCTCAGTGTTTAAGGAAAGCAACTGGCCGTCCATACTACCGATAATTAGGGATTCGTCCACAAGTACACCACCGGACCATCCTTGGGCAGTTCCAACACGTGAACAACCTATAAATATGGCCAATAACGTTAGTAGCAATATTAATTTAACAAACAGCGGCAAAAGTTTCGTCGACACATTCCGTTCCAAAAAAAAATTGTACAAACTATCCCTCATTTTACGGAACCGGATCATAACCTTTGGTACCTAGTGGGTTGCATCTAAGAATCCTCCTCATGGCTAAAGTAGATCCTTTCCACAAACCATGTTTACTGATGGATTCCAAAGCATAAGTAGAACACGTGGGTTCATGCCTGCAAGCTGGTGGGATATAGGGTGATACAGCCCTCTTGTAAAAGCTTATTATCCAAATGAGGCCTTGCCCAAGATTGTGGCTAATCATGTTTCACTGGTGAAAGCTTATTGGGAACATCCAGATACTTCATTCTGATAAATAGAGCCCTGCCACATCAACAAGCCTTGACATAGAATCACATATTTCATCAAAGGAGGCACTATCAGCATTCCGGCGAGCTATAAAGACAATGTCATACCCAGCTATCACATCAAGTAATTTAGCAGATTCTCTCATTCGCCTTTTGCACTTATTTCGGACCACCGCGTTACCTATTCTTTTTGAAACCACAAACCCAAACCTGGATTGGCAATTCTCATTATTCCAGAAACACCCTCTTTTAGATGCGACAATAACGAAGAGTCTGTCTGAGCAACTATTCCCCTGCTGTCGAACATTTAAAAAATCCGATGAAGCAGTAAGGCGCATTTCCTTTTGCATATACAAACTATACAACCACAAAGCCCAAATCTTACTAAAATGTAAGGTTTGTATTGATAAAACTGTTGGAAGAGCAGGTACGCAAACAAGCCAATTCGCGGAATGAGCATTACACCCACGCGGCTTTATAACTTCAGACAGTAAGCCTTTGACGTCCTTTAAACATACGTCGTTTCAAAACGTTACGTCCGCCTTTCGAGCTCATTCGTGACCGAAATCCATGAACTCGAGCGCGTCTTCTTTTTCTTGGTTGGTAGGTTCTCTTGGGCATATCCTAGCCTCTTAAATTAACCTATAAATTGTACTTTCGTGATAATGAGGTGTCAATTTCAAATTGGACGAATTAAGTGATTCTTGAGAATTTATCCGCCATCACTATGAGGTCAGCCCATACTCAGGTATCACGATCTCGGGCTTTCCATTAGAACTGTCACTCCCATATCAAAGTATTTATCTCTCAATTTATAGTCATAGCTTCTGAAACTGATCTTAGTGGGACTATCGCCAAGCTGATCTAGAGCGTGCCTTACACACTCATCAACGGTTGTCAGGAGAGGATTAGGATGGCTCTCTATATCAAATAAAAGATCATTAGGACCCCATGTAAGGCAATCCACACCCTCTATCGCAAGTTTCTTCACTGTAGTCACAGCTCTGAGAGACTCCATTTGAATAGACAAAAATCCTGTGGAGTTCCACCAGTCTGCGTATTGTAGCCTTTCACCCCTACCTTCGACTCCATGTCGAGCTGCACCTCCCACACTTCTTCCACCTTTGTGAGGATAATAGAAGTAATGCACTGCTTCCTCGACAGTTTCTATGTCCTCCACTTGAGGTACCTCTATACCGACAGGCCCAAGATCAAGAATATTTCCGATGAGATAAGAATGTCTCGTATGTTTGATACGAAATTGTGAGGGAATTCCCAAATCAGAAGCATATTCACAAAACTGAACTAGTGTCTCTTCGTTGAACGGGCCATGCTGACTATCAGTAAACACAAAGTCATAATCGTCTTTTTGGATTATAGAATCCATTTCTAACTTGGTTGCGTCCAATGGAACACTCACCCCTATAAGCTTTTCACCATCACGAATACGTTGCTTAAGATTTTTCTCACTCACTGAAGTCACCTCAACTTATAAAATTTTCAATAAAAATGAAACAAAAAAAATAAAAATGCTTACAGAATATATTCACGCCATAGCATCAGGTGGCATAAAAAATTCAAAATCTTCTGACGGGCCATAACCTGGAATTTCTACAGGTGAAACACCTTTACTGAGAAGTGCTGCCTTAACGATTGTTTTGTTAAACAGATGAATTGTATCGGAGCTCAAAAATTCGTCCACATCCATCCACAGACATTCTGCAATCTCTTCTTCCTGCATCGTGATTATGTCACTCAGAGGTTTGAGTTTAGCGACAAAATATATATCTGATTTCCCATACCTGTATCCATGCCAATGTCTGAAACATACTAGAGCCTGAAACTCAGTGGCTATACCTGTTTCTTCTTTCACTTCCCTAACAGCGGCTGATGCTAAATGTTCTCCTTGTGTTAAAGCTCCGCCCGGAAGTTTGTAAGAGGGTCCCCTACCCGCCGCCCTATACTTCTCTGAAACCACCAAAATCTGATTATCTTCATTTATCACTACGCCCCCGATACCCGTATAGTGAGTAGCATAGGGAGGGATAAAAGACCCTGCATGAATATCCAAAGTCATAGTTGCAGAATCACTGTCGGCGTGATGAAAGATGAACCCTTTTTCCCCTGCAATAGGTATAGCTGAAAAGCAACTCGGCAAAATCTCCAGCCATGCTACTTTGACGTCTTCATGTTTCCAGGTTTGAATTGCACGTTTCAGTTGGTCCGAAAATATATTTGGGTCTGGGTCGACCGATCTTGAATCAACGAGTGCCCCACCAAAAGGATTCATTTCCCAAGTTAAGTCTGTCATTAATCTCCCTCTACGTACCACGGATGCGAAGTATATTGCTGCTCAGAATAAGAGGCAATCTCTAGAAGTTATTACTACTATATAATGCCTACATTCCACTTTTGCCATCAACCATTCCATTATGGAGACCGAACATGAAATTCGTTTTAAAAGCTGACCGTTTGATAGATGGTTCTGCTACGGAAGTTGTAAAAAATGCAGCCGTTGTTGTTGAAGACGAAACAATAACTAAAGTTTGCTCACAATCTGAATTGAATTCAGTAGATCTAGACTCCGCACACATAATAGACCATTCAGGTGGAACTCTAATGCCTGGTTTCATAGAAATGCATTCTCACATTCATTGTAGTGCAGAATCTGACGCCTACGAACATATAACTACGGAAACAAACGAAACCTTTTTGCTAAGAGGCAGTCAAGCAGTTCGCTCATCTCTTTCGTCGGGAGTTACGACCATGAGAGACCTAGGCAGCAGAAATGAAGTTGTATTCCCTCTAAGACAAAGTATTGAGGAAGGCATCATTCCGGGACCAAGATTGTTGGTAGCCGGAACCCCAATTACGACCACAGGCGGACACTGTAATATGTTTGGTACTGAAGCAGACTCTAGTGAACAAGTTGTTAGAGCTATTAGAAATCAATTCAAGCTGGGAGCGGACCACATAAAAATCATGTCTACCGGTGGTGGTTTTACCCCGGGCACCAATGTACGAGCTCCCCAATACGATTGGAATACCCTCAAAGACGCTGTTGAAGACGCAGAAAGATTAGGGCTCAAAGTCGCGGCTCACTGCCACGCTACCGAGGGAGTGAAGAATTGTGTCAAAGCAGGAATACATAACCTGATTCACTGTTCATGGATGTCAGAAAATCCTGACGAGCTATACGATTACGATCCTGATGTTGCCGATCAAATAGCTGAAAAAGGCATATATGTAGATCCAACCTTAGCTCTTTCTCACTTAAACAACCTTCGCGGAAGAGTGAAAAGAGCAGATTCAGGAGCAATGGCAGATCCAGAAAGACGATTTGAAATTCTCAGAGATATGTGGGATCGAGGGGTGAAATTCGTTACAGGAATGGATTCAGGAATGACTAACGCACATTTCGACGACTTTGCCTACATACCCGAAGTGATGGTTAACAGTATGGGTATTAGTCCAATGGAAGCGATAACCTGCGCTACAAAAACATCTGCGGAATGTCTTGGCAAAGAAAACGAGATCGGAACTATTACACCCGGAAAGTCAGCCGATATTTTAATTGTGAACGGGGACCCTTCAGAAAAAATCGAAGCTCTACATAACGTAGATACCATAGTTTCTAGAGGAAGTCTCGTGAAGGAATTAGGACAACTTTTAATTTAAAGAAGAGATCCCAAAACACCTAGCTTCTAAATCAATTGTCCAATACTACGATACTGCTGGCTTTAATTATTAGAAAAACTTCTGTGCCTGGACCTATATTCAATTCATCTTGCGCATGATTTGTTATCTCAACATAGATCGAGTCACCTATGTCGCATTCCACCAACAACGATGTATCTGTTGGATGAATCTCTTTTACTCTCGCCGCAACTACGTTTCGAGCACTTAGTCCGACCGGCCTGACTTTAGTTAATATAATATCGGATGCCCTTATAGACACCAGTATTTCATCAGTTTCCCCTTTGTCGGATCGTCCGTCAGGAAGTATCAACCTAATATTGCCTATAGAAATAAATTTCTGGCCATAGCTTCCGACAGAACCGGTTGTCCCCTGCAGCAAGTTTTCAAAAGATGCAAAATCCGCAACCTGCTTTGCATTAGAATCACGCAAAAGAATACCTACATTGCCTGTAGCTATTACTTTCCCATTAGACAAAACAGCCACTCTATGTGCCAAAGCCATAACTTCAGATATTGAGTGAGAGACATAGAGCATCGGAATATGTAATTCGCTGAATATCTCCCTCAACTTTTGGAGAATAACTCCTCTGAACGGAGCGTCCAGAGAAGCCAATGGTTCGTCCAGAAGAAGTATGTCGGGAAAAGCCGCTAATGACCTGGCCAATGCCACCCTCTGGCGCTCACCTCCAGATAAATTTCCGGTCTCTCTTTCTGACAGATAGGAAATATCGAGTATTTCCATGACTTTTTCCAGGGAATACTTCCTATTGCGCTTTGGAGTCAGAGAAAAACCGTAATTAATATTCTCTTTTACCGTGAGATGGGGAAATAACGCAGAATTTTGCACTACATAGCCAATACCCCGTTTGTCAGGTGGGATATCGATGGACTGATCACTCGAAAAAATGGTTCTCTCAAATTTCGAGATACTACCCTCATCTGGGGTAAGAAACCCTGCTATGCAGTCTAAAAGGGTAGTTTTACCACTACCAGAAGGCCCAAATATAGCGGTAATACCATCTGAAATATCGAGTTCACAATCCAGAGTGAAGTTTCCTTGATTCTTCTTTACCTCGAGCCTAATTGCCTCACCCAAACTACTCATATGACACCTCTGTTACTTGAGCGAGACAATAACCAATTGTGAATCGCAAGAGAAATAACAGCCAAAATAACTGAAACAGCAACGAGTTCAAAAGCTTCCGAAGTTCTACCTGTTTGCACCTTGGCAAATATTGCTAACGGCAATGTCTGCGTGACTCCTGGTATGTTTCCCGCAACGATAATCGTGGCCCCAAACTCGCTCAAAGCACGAACAAAACCCAGCAATGTACCCGCAATTACCCCCTGATAAGACAAGGGAAGTGTTATAGAAAAAAAGGTTTTCACAGGACCAGCACCCAAGGATCTAGCAGATCGTTCGAGCCGGGGATCTACTGCCGACATCGCCACGATAATTGATCGAACCATCAAGGGAAAAGACACTACTGCAGCAGCCAATGATGCAGCTACCCAGGTAAATATGATGTCACTCCCAAAAACAAACTGCGTGAAGGATCCGATGGGACTTCTGCTGCCTAGCGCCAGTAGCAAAGCGTACCCAGTGACAACAGGTGGCAAGGCTAGTGGAAGCGATATCAATACTTCCAGTATTAGGCGTCCTCTGGGATTTCTTCTCCCCAGAATCCAGCCGATGTAGAGTGCAAAAGGAAAGTTGATAACAGTGGCTGCTAGAGCCACTTTAAGAGTTATATACGTTACTTCTAACATTAAATTTCAATCATAAGTTAACTAAGAGCGCATAAGAATTTACACTACAACAAGTATTTCATGAATCCATTTATTTTTATCTAACTGAAACGAATCCATATTTTTCGAAGACTGAAGTTACGTAAGATGCTCTCAAAAATTCCAGATATTCCTTACCCAACATTGGCTCTCTCGCATTTTTCACAACCGCTGCAGGATACACGATACGAGTATGGTGTTCCCTAGGAATGAGTAATTTTGTTGAAACTCCTGCAGCTATTGGCACATCGGTCCTATAAACTACAGCCGCACCAACGTCACCAGTTTGAACATAAGCCAAAGCGGTGCGAACGTCTGACGATAATACAGTCTTCTTCGAGATCGAAGACCAAACGCCAATATTATCCAAAGCTTCCCTGGCATATTCTCCCGCTGGGGCCAAATCTGGGTCAGCTATAGCAATACGGTCCATTTCTACTAATTCCTGGATGTCGCTAAAATCACTAAATTCACCGTTATCAGATGTAGCCACGACTAAAACATTTTCTACCAGTTCAAGAATGTCCCGCTCATTAATGTGACCACCCTCAACCAAAAATGTCGCCGGACTGTTACCGGCAGAAATAAATATGTCCGCAGGCGCACCATTAGATATTTCCCCGGCCAAAGTCTGTGAACCTGCAAAATTGAACAATATTTTTGTGCCCGTTTCTTGTTCGAAGTCATCAGCAGTTTCCTGAAGGACATCTACAAGACTCGCTGCGGAAAAAACCATAAGTCTTTTTGTTTCAGACCTTGAGCAAGAGATACTGAATGACAAAAAAACTATCATCATGAACGATAAGATTGATAAATTAGCAAATTTAGAGATGCTAATTGAGTGTTTTACAAAGAATGAAACCAGCATGTTACCTCTTAATATGTAATACCTGAATAATCAACAGAAAACCTCTCAATATTTTACTCAACACACCATCCTTTATCCCCTAATCACCAAGTTGTTTTACCCTTCCTATTTTGCTATAATATCGTGGCGGATAGAAGACGCTTATACACGAATGTTTTTAGAGAAAGAGGGTAACCCCCTCTTTCTTTGTTATATAGACAAATTACTCGCTGGAGGTGAGGGAACATGAAAAGTGATTTCCTGGTCGCTTTAACTCAGCTCGCTGCAGAGAGAGGACTCCCAAGAGATAAGGTCATGTCAGCGATTGAGGTTGCCCTAGTCTCAGCATTCAAAAAAGACAGCGTTACTGAGGGAAGGAATATATCTGTCAGACTAGATCCTGGATCAGGTGACATTCAAGTAGACATCATAAAAACTGTAGTGGATACGGTTGAAGACCCTTTACAAGAAATATCAGTTTCAGAGGCACGAGAAACCTTCAAGCCAACAGCAGATGTGGGAGATACCATAGCGACCGAGAACATCCCTAACAGCGCAGGAAGAATAGCCGCGCAGACAGCTAAGCAAGTTGTATTGCAAAGGCTTAGGGAGGCTGAAAGGGAAATTATACTTTCAGAATATGAAGGTAGAGAAGGAGAGATAGTCACGGCGACTATCCAACGAATTGAGCCCACAAAAATTATTGTAGATATGGGCAGGGCGGAAGCCATTCTGCCTATCAGTCAACAGGTTACCTCAGAAAGGTACCGTCAGGGATCAATGATCAAGGTCCTCCTGCAAGCGATCGACAAAGAATCTATCAGAGGACCAGAACTTATAGTTTCAAGAACCGACGAACTGCTTTTACGGCGTCTCTTCGAACAGGAAGTGCCCGAAATATATAGCGGGGCAGTGGAAATTGTAAGTATCGCTCGGGAAAGTGGTTCAAGAAGCAAAGTTGCAGTCAGAGCCCGCCAAGATGGCGTAGATCCTGTCGGCTCGTGCGTGGGACTCAGAGGAGTTCGAATTCAAAGCATCGTAAACGAACTCCAAGGTGAGAAGATAGATATTCTAGAGTGGAGCAAAGAGGCTAACCGATATATACAGAATGCTCTCAGTCCCTCTCAAGTTCACAGAGTAATCATCAGTAACGACAACGAAAATGCGACTGCAGTAGTTCCAGACAGGCACCTCTCCCTCGCTATTGGTAAAGAAGGACAAAACGCTAGACTAGCTGCAAAACTTACCGGTTGGAAAGTTGATATCAAGAGTGATCTTGATGTGGACTTAACTGCAGAACCTGAGCCGGTAGCGCCAGTCGAGGCTGTAGAAGGCTCTCTAAATGATGCCGATCTTATTGAGAAGCTTGCCGCCACCATTGAATCCACGAATGCTGGAGATTCATCCGATCAATTACTAGAAACTGAAGCAGTTATAGAAGTATCTGAGGAGCAAGTAGAAAAAAGCTCGGAGGAAACTGACGAGGATGAACTACTCGCAGCAATGATTGCTGAAGAGGAAGCTTCTGCAGTAGAAAACATCACTGACTCCGAAGATGATCCCGAAGCAGAGAGGACACTAACAGCAGAAGAAGAACTCCTTTTACTCGAAGATGAAAATCTTGATGATCCTGCTGAAGAAGAAGGACTTGGAACTGATTTAAGTGAGGTCCCTGAAGACATTTGGTCCATCCATAGAGCAGGTTCTGGCCAAGAGGGTGTCGGAGCAATCAGGTTCGCGGAGGACATAGAAGACCTGCGAGGGGGAATTACGGCTCGAAAGGGAAGGAAGACCTCAAATCAATCCAGCGCTAACAGAAGTAATCGAAGAAACCGCCCAGCTAGAAGACGCAGATAACTTCTAACTGAAACGCGGATTCACCAGATACAGAGGACTTTTAAGTATTCCATAGTGATTTCCAGATTGAACAGATGCCAGAATTGGCTCAGTGATATTTGGATTCCTGCATCTTGCATAGGGAGGACCGGATAATTTAGCCCGGCACACGTAAAATAAAAAATCTCAACCAAACGCGACGCCCAACATAGTTAAAAAAAGGAATCCCACGAAAAACATGACCAGTGATAGTCAAAACACAACGGTTCGGAGAGTAAAACCGATAGATATACCCCCCGTAATTTCTGTTAGTGACCTAGCAGACAATATGGAGGTTAATCCTGTTGAGGTTGTGAAAGGTCTAATGCGTGGCGGTTACATGTTTGCAATCAACGATGTTATCGATCGTGAAATAGCGTCTATCGTGGTGCAGTTGTTTGGATTCCAAGCAAACGAAGTTGAGGAAGAAACCTCAGGTCCTGCATCGCTTACGGTTGATAAAGAAAGTGAAAATCCAGACCTTCTGGAAACACGTCCTCCAATAGTTACCATACTTGGACATGTGGATCACGGAAAAACCACATTACTTGATCGCATACGAAAAACTAATGTGGTGGATGGAGAAGCAGGCGGCATCACTCAGCATATCGCGGCCTACCAAATAGAAAGTGAAGGTGGATCCATAACGTTTCTAGACACCCCTGGTCACGAGGCTTTTACGGCCATGAGAGCCAGAGGCGCCCAGGTCACAGATCTGGCGATCCTAGTTGTGGCCGCCGACGACGGGGTTATGCCTCAAACCATTGAAGCAATAGATCACGTTAGGGCCGCTGATGTACCGATCATCATCGCAATAACTAAAAAAGACCTACCAAACGCCAATATTGACAACGTTTACAGACAACTTTCTGAGCACGAACTATTGGTCGAATCATGGGGTGGTGACATAATAGCTGTTCCCTTGTCTGGGCTCTCAGGAGAAGGGGTCCCGGAGCTTATAGAAAACATACATCTAATTGCTGAAATAAGTGAACTCAAAGCTAACCCCAAAAGGACTGCTAGAGGCGTGGTAGTAGAGGCTCGGCTAGAACGTAACAGAGGCACACTGGCAACTGTTCTAGTCCAAACAGGCACTCTGCGTCAAGGTGAAATTGTGATAATGGGGGAAGTGTACGGCAAAATACGTGCAATTTTTGATGATAAGGGCAACAGAATCAATGAGGCAGGCCCTTCTACCCCCGTAGAAATAATGGGATTAAGTGAAATACCTGAAGCTGGAACAATACTGGATGTTGCTGGAACTGAGAAGGAAGCAAAAAAAATTGTGGATGAGCGCCAAACACAGAGCAACAGAGAGGCAATCAGACTCCAAGACGCCCATTCAAGAGGAGCAACTGGAAACATACGTCAAGTAGACCTGATAATAAAAACAGATGTGCAGGGAAGTATAGAAGCCGTCAAAAACGCTCTAGACGGGCTTAATAGTAATGACACGAGAGTTAATCTAGTTCATATTGCTAGCGGTAGTGTTACTGAAAGAGATGTACTTTTAGCTGTAGCGTCAGAGGCAGTCATTATCGGGTTCAATTCAAGCCCTGAGGGAGGAGCTCAATCCCTCGCCAACCAAGAAAGTGTAGAAATACGACAATACGACGTCATATACCATCTAATCGAAGATATTAGTAAAGCCTTGGATGGTCTGCTTGAACCTGAATATGATGACGTTTATTTCGGCAGGGCCTCTGTTAGGGCCGTCTTCAACTTAGGAAGACGGGCCAAAGTAGCAGGTATATATGTAAATGACGGAAGAATCACACGGGATTGTACTGTTCACGTCTTGAGAAACGGGGAAGAGATACATGTAGGTCCTATATCGACCCTAAAGCACTTTAAAGACGACGTCAGAGAAGTAGCGACAGGATTTGAGGGTGGTATGTCTATAGATGGCTTTAACGATTTTGAAGAAGATGATGTTATTGAGGCCTATTCTGTTGAGGAAATCTAAAATACTCATTCACTCCCACCGTTCCACCAATGTCACTTAAAACATGTACGACAGAATAGATAGTGTGAACTCTCTGCTCAAAAGAGAGATAAGCCGAATAATAAGAAGCGATGTTAAAGATCCCAGATTATCTACATTAACGTCCGTTGTGTCGGTGGAAACTTCAAGAAATCTGCAAAATGCGACTGTATACGTCACGATAATGGGCGAAGAGGAAGAAAAGGTCAAAACTCTTAAAGGCTTAAGATCGGCCGGTGGATTCATACAACGAAGTCTTAGGAAAAATCTGGATTTACGAACAATACCTAGTATTCGTTTCCTAATTGACGACTCTTTAGACCATGCTGAACAAATTTCTGACCTTCTAGAAAAGGCAAAACAAAACCTTTAATAAAGTAGTAACCACATTTCATTCTCTCTCACAAACGAGGTATTAAACCTTGGTCTCGACCGGTGTCATTAACATAGATAAACCGGAAGGCTTAACGTCAATGGACGTGGTCAGACGCATTCGAAAGATCACCAATGTGAGACGGGTTGGGCATGGAGGAACTCTAGATCCATTTGCTTCCGGAGTTCTTCCAGTCGCTATTGGCAATGCCACCAGGCTGCTCGAATATATGCTGAATGGGGACAAAACATATTATGCCGAAATAGAACTGGGGAAAAGCACAGATACCTACGACAGAAGTGGCAAACAGACATATATGAGAGACCCTTCTGGAGTAACAGAAAGCCATGTTAGGGAGGGTCTCAAAGAATTTGAAGGTGACATTTTACAGATTCCCCCAATGTTTAGTGCACTCAAATCCAACGGGAAAAAGTTATATGAGCTTGCACGACAAGGCATTGAAGTTCAAAGAGAAGCAAGAAAAGTAACCGTCAGTCGTGTAGAGCTTATAGATTTCAAAAATCCATTCCTACACATACGCATTTCATGTGGTAAGGGATTCTATGTCAGATCTCTCGCACATGATTTAGGTAATCATCTGGGTTGTGGCGGTACGCTAATAAAACTAAGGAGAGAATATTCAGGAGGCTTCTTTCTGGAACATTCACACAATCTTTTGCAAGTGGAAAAAGCTTATAACGAAGGAAATTGGGAAGTAGTAACTGGGGATCCTGGTGAATGCCTTCCAGAAGCCCTTCACATTTCACTCACTGAAGAGGAATTTATCTTCGTCAGCAATGGGCGAGAAATCCCCGCTGTGGGTAAAAATCACCCAATAATAACAGACACTCCTCTTGCTCTTGCATATGACAAGAATAAAAATTTAGTAGCTGTACTGAGACTCAATTCTGATAGTAATTGGCATCCAGAGAAAGTATTCCATGCACAATAGCGTGAGATAATACAAATATTTGCGCGTCGCCAATTGACTCAGGCAGCTAGACACGAGTAAAATTAAGTTTTGTGAAGGTGAATTAAGTGACTGATTTTGCAATAGTAAAAGCTGGTGGTAAGCAGTACAGAGTTAGTACTGGAGATACTGTACGTGTTGAATCATTGCCCGCTGACCAAGGCGACACCGTCACTTTAGATGACGTCTTAATGCTCTCATTGGATGGGAATGTGGAAGTCGGGAACCCTACAATCAATGGAGCAACAGTGGAAGCTGAAGTAGTTGGTAAGGGAAGAGATAAAAAAGTTGTCATCTTGAAATTCAAGGCGAAAACTAGATACAGAAGAAAAAATGGACACCGCCAACATTACACAGATTTGAGAGTGACGAACATAAATTCAGGCTAAACAACCACAGCCGAAGACACCATAGGGGTTCATAATGGCGCACAAAAAAGGTGGCGGAAGTACAAGGAACGGAAGAGACAGTGAGTCCAAAAGACTTGGGGTTAAACGCTACGACACACAGATAGTAACTGCAGGATCAATACTGGTCAGGCAAAGAGGGACGAAGATACATCCAGGGACTAACGTCGGTCTTGGAAGAGACCATACGTTGTTCTCACTCATCGACGGAAAAGTTAAATATGAATTTGTGACCGGTGGCAAGAAATGTGCCAGCGTATACCCGGTTGAGGCCTAACATGAAAACAGACATCCATCCTGAGTACTTTCCGCAGGCCCAAGTGATTTGCTCATGCGGGGAATCTTTCACGACCGGTGCAGCAAAGCCTGAACTGCGAGTTGAAATCTGCTCAAGTTGCCATCCTTTCTTTACAGGAGAGCAAAGAATTGTCGACACCGAAGGACGTGTGGAACGTCTCCGAAGACGATTCAATCTAGAGTAGTAGTCACATATAACTGGAATTTGTAACACGTGCCAAAATATCTATTAATCGCAGGCACTGTCGAAGATGAGTAGACATGAGTGAGCCTCTCCCAACATATGGCGGGCAAGCTGTTCTTGAAGGAGTAATGATTAGGGGACAACGTCATGTCTCTGTAGCCGTCAGATCTCCTTCAGAGAAAATACTAGTTAAAACAACACCCGTTGGTCGGTTGTTCACTGGTAAATTAAGGTCTATACCTTTGGTCCGAGGCGTTGTGGCTCTAATTGAGACTTTATATATAGGAATGTCTGCGTTGTCATATTCAGCCGGGGTAGCCGCGGAGGAAGAAGACCAGGAGCTGAATAAATGGTCTATGCTTACCATGATCAGCTTTTCCCTATTGATAGCCATTGCCCTTTTTTTCCTATTGCCACTATTCGCAAGTAAACCGTTCGAGGGGCTAACTGGATCACATTTAATCCCCAATCTCGCAGAAGGTGGAATACGCTTATTAGTGTTTCTCGTATATGTGATTGGAATCGGCTTTATGACTGATATCCGTCGGGTCTATATGTACCATGGTGCGGAACACATGACTGTGCATGCAGTCGAAAATGGTGATCCTTTAAACATTGATCACATTCGCAAATACCCTACGGCACATCCAAGGTGTGGTACTGCATTCCTCTTAACCGTCATGATAGTGGCAATCATCGTTTTCAGCTTGGTCCCACGAGAGCCTATGTGGTGGTTAATTCTCTCTAGGATAATACTTATTCCCGTTATAGCCTCTTTCAGCTATGAAGTCATAAGATTTAATGGAAGACATTCCGGCAATCTGTTTGTCCAATGGTTAACTGCTCCGAGTCTCTGGCTACAAGGATTGACCACAAAACAACCCGATGATGACCAGATAGAGGTGGCTGTGTGTGCCATGAATGCCGCTATTGAGTCGGACCAGGATACAAAAACTGTTACATGCTCATCCTGAACGTCGGCCCTGCAATATAGTTCCTACATCTTCCAGAGTCACACCGTTAGCCACCATTAGTACGAAAGCATGGTAGACAAGATCTCCCATCTCCTCCGTGAACTCTTTTGGGCGACCCGTTGCACCTGCAAGTGCAACTTCGCCTGCTTCCTCCACCACCTTCTGAGCAATCCTATTAAGGTCTCCTCCCAGTAGGGAAGTAGTGTAGCTGCTTGTAATTGGGTTCTCTTTACGCTCCTGAATCACATCGAATAAGTCTTTAAAGATTTTTGTGCCTGATTTTTGACTAACATATTCCGTGGAATTAGACAGGTCACTCTGAAAACAAGAGTCGCTTCCCGTATGACACGCTGGTCCCTCCGGCAAAGCTTGTACCAATATGGTGTCTCCATCACAATCTATTATTCCTGATCTGTACCTGAGATAGTTACCCGAAGTTTCCCCCTTGTGCCACAACTCATTTCTGCTCCGACTAAAAAACCAGACGTCACCAGTTTCAAGTGTTTTGTGTATGGAATCCCTGTTCATATATGCAAGCATTAATACATCCTTAGTCTCTACATGCTGCACAACCGCGGGGATGAGTCCTCGATCATCTAATTTTAAAATGTCCATTAAATACTCCCAACTAGATGAATTTTTGAGATTTAATACCTTTCCTAGGCCAGATTTCCCACGGGCCGGACAGGAATCCCACAACTACCAAGGTAGTCCTTAACATCTCCAATATCAAAGGTTCCGAAGTGAAATATACTTGCCGCCAATACGGCATCCGCCATTCCTTCTTCCACTGCCTCCCTAAAATGATCTAAAGTTCCCGCTCCTCCACTGGCTATTACAGGGATATTTACGCTTTCAGAAACCTCTCTCAAAAGTTGAATGTCGTATCCATTTTCATGACCGTCAGCATCCATACTTGTTAGAAGTATCTCGCCAGCCCCTAATTCTTCAGCCATAAGAGACCACTTAACCACATCTATACCGGTTGGTTCTCTTCCACCGTGCGTAAACACTTCCCAAGTCGACTCCTGGCTGAGGGACAGGGATGTTGGATCAAAATGTTGCGATGAAGATTCATCAAAATTACTTGAACTGGTTCTCTTTGCGTCAATTGCTACAACGATGCACTGAGATCCAAATCTATTCGCTGCTTGTGATATAACATCGGGATCTTTGAGGGCAGCCGTGTTTAATGAAACCTTATCTGCCCCAGATTCCAGTATTTTTCGTACATCAGTTACTGTCCTTATCCCACCTCCAACTGTCAAAGGAATAAAAACCTGCTCTGAGACGTCTTCTACCACACTCAGAATGGTTTCTCGGGAGTCAGAAGAGGCAGTAATATCAAGGAAAACTAATTCGTCAGCTCCTTGGGCGTCATAATAAGAAGCCAGTTCAGCTGGATCTCCAGCATCCCTTAGATTTACGAAACTTACTCCCTTTACTACTCGTCCAGCATCCACATCCAAACAAGGGATGATTCTCTTGGTTAGCAATGCGACGTTCTCCGATACTTCTACTTGAGAAACAATAACATGTAGGCCATTTCAGAAAAATCATGCCTCATGTAAAACCGAAATCCTTTATCCTCAGCCATACTACGACACTCATCCTGGGATATCCTGGATTTAACCGCGGGACCCTCGTCAGTATAATCTTTTCGCCATTCTATAAGAGCCAACCAGGCCCCGTTCCTCATCACTCTATGAGCCTCCTCGAGAATATCTGAAGGCTTTTTAGAAGCTTGCACAAAAAAAGAAGACATTACGCCATCAAGGCTTTCATCTTTTAACGGAAGCTTTTTCTCATTAGCAATGTGCCTAGCCTTTACATTAGAGAGTCTAATATTTTTTAACTCCCTTCTTGCTACAGTAAGATTCGCCTTAACAGAGTCCATTGCAATCACGTTGCCCCTATAAACTGACTTACCCAGGGGAACAGACAGGGTACCGATACCACAACAGATGTCTGCGATTTCTTGATAGGGCATGATAGGAAGTAAGGAAATAATGTGATAGATATCCAAATCACCAGGTGAAGGACGAGTCAACCTTTCTTGCAATTTTTTAGCCAAAGCTGCAGAATCTCCTCTTTTTCATATAACAAACACAACTCCAACAAGTTTAAGAGCCTCTATTTTATTGTATCTTCTCGATCGCATTTAGAGCAGTCTTAAGTTCTAAATGCCCTGTATAAATAGCTCTACCAACTATTGCTCCTTCAACTCCCAAATCTGCAAGTTTCAAAAGACTATCCAAACTGGATATGCCACCTGCTGCAATAACATTAATGTTTGACATATTTACCAAGTTACCAATGGCATCAAAATTAGGACTTGATAAAGTGCCGTCTCGCTCGATATCAGTGTACATGCACCGAACCACGCCTAATAAAGACATGTCAGAAACCAATTCGGAAGCTTCAACCTTGGTGTTCCTGGTCCAACCATCGAGAGCTACCACACCTGATCTTGCATCAACACTCACTATTACAGATTCTGAACCCAGCGAATCCATAATTGCTGTCAATTTGTCGGGTGAATCGACAGCAATAGTGCCAAGAATGAGCCTATCAACCCCAACATCATAATATGTTTTCGCTACTTCTAAAGAGCGTATTCCACCACCAAGTTGGATTCTGGCGTCGGTAGCACGACAAATCCTTTCTACTACATCATAATTTGAAGTAGCACCGGTTTTGGCCCCATCAAGGTCAACGATGTGCAGGCATTCACATCCCTCAGACGCCCATCTTAATGCCATTTCAACAGGATCATCGGAAAACACAGTAACCTGCTCATAATCTCCCTGAAACAACCTTACACATTTCCCATCTTTTATATCTATTGCAGGAATAAGTTCCACTGGATCATCCTTAAGATGAGGACTCGACGTAACTCACGAAGTTTTTATATATGTTTAGGCCATTTTCCCCACTCTTTTCAGGATGAAATTGGACCGCAACAACATTATCGAATGCAACGGCACTACAGAAATCTCGTCCATATTCTGTATGACCAGCTATAATTGACGAAGCTTTCGGGACCGCAATATAGCTGTGAACAAAATAAAAATATGAGTTTTGGGAAACTCCTTTGAAAACTGGATGGTCAGTTGTAAATCGAACGGAATTCCATCCCATATGAGGAACCTTTTGCCCTTCTGGAAGCTTTTCCACTCTACCTTCTAGCACCCCAAGTCCTCTTTCATCTCCTTCATCAGACTCCTCCAGCAGTAATTGAAGTCCCAAACAAACTCCCATGAATGGCTTCCCTGAATTTATCCATTCCACTAGAACTTCATCCAAACCTTGATTTCTTAGATTCACCATGGATGAATCGCATGAACCCTGGCCAGGAAACACCACCGCATCCGATTTTTCTAGATCGGATGCTTTTCCGGATACTTTAACCGACGCACCTGACTTCTCCAGAGCTTTTTCGACACTCCTGATATTCCCTGCCTGATAATCGATTACAGTGATTATTGGACGTTCCACCTCACTATTCGTCATCCGAAATCCTTTGTCCAGTTATAACTTCGGGAGGAAGATTTCGATCCTCGTACCTTGCCATCATGAAAAGAAGATCAGAAAGCCTATTAACAAACTTTAATATATCTCCATTAACTAACATTGAGTCTGAATCCAACTCAACAAGACGCCTTTCTAACGTCCTAACCCCTGTTCTAGCCACGTCTAACGCTGCTGAACCTGGAGATCCTCCTGAAACTATGAAATCAGGTGGCAGGTCAACGGAGTCGGAAAGTTTATCTATATATTTTTCCAACTCCAACACCATATCCGAATCGATAGTATGGTAATAATCTGTGAGTTTTTCGTAATTCTCCGGAAGAGTCGCCAACTCCGCCCCAACTGTGAACATTCGATTCTGTACGTGAAGTAATATTTCTTTGTTGCCCTCATCCAGACATAGGGCTCTGGCCAGGCCCATGTATGAAACCACTGAGTCAGCCTCACCATAAGCCTCGCATCTAGCGTCGGACTTGGGGACACGCCCACCAAAAAACAATCCCGTTTCTCCCTGATCCCCGGTCTTCGTATATATCTTCAATATAACTCTCCGATCTAGTTAAGCGGACCTTCAAAATCGCTGATGTGCCAGCATGAAAACAATAAATGGATTATATCAGTGACATACACCACGATATCCCGGAAGTATTACAGGTCAACTTCAACAAGATGTGGACTTAATTGAAAACTCAGATTAGGCATTTTGAGATATATCCAATATCAAACTAAGACAATCGGGCGCTCATTAGCACCTTACATACAAATCTGACTTAGATAGTAATCCTGTACGATCAGATATTTGGCTGAGGAGTAGTCCTCAAATAATCTTTGATAATTGTGTGACCTTTAGGAAATTTACCAGGAATATCCTCAGTGGGTACGGCGGGAACTACAATGCAGTCTTCCCCGTGCTTCCAATCCACAGGAGTAGCTACCTGATATTCGGCAGTCAGTTGAAGTGAATCTATAACCCTGAGAATCTCGACAAAATTTCTGCCTGTTGACGCTGGATATGAAATCACAAGTTTCACTTTCTTGTCTGGACCAATTATAAATACAGACCTAACTGTTAAAGTATCGCTCGCATTAGGATGGATCATTCCATAGGAATTAGCGATCTCCTTATCCGGATCTTCAATCAACGGGAAATCCACAGAGGAACCTTGAGTCTCATTCACGTCTTTTATCCACTCTGTATGGGACTGCAAGGGGGTCAATCCCGGCTTCGTCCCAACACTCAGGACTAAAACTTTAGCATTTCTTTTAGCAAAATCTTCTTTCAAATTAGCCACTCGACCAATTTCAGTGGTACAGACAGGAGTAAAGTCCGCAGGATGAGACATCAAAACTCCCCATTCACTACCTAACCATTCGTGGAAATTAATTTCTCCTACAGTCGTGTTAGCAGTAAAATTTGGTGCCTCGTCGCCAATTTTCAAGTCCATTTTAATACCTCCCTAGTACATCCCAGTGGCGAAAATTGTAAGTTTTCATTCGTAGGGATTTAATTCTCTCTAACTATCCGGTGAGAGGAGCTCCTCCACAAAAAGCAACATAATCAATTAGCTCCGTGACGGTGGGTTCATCACCACAAAGCGGGCATTGGGGATTGCGTCGGATTTTCACCGTTCTAAATTCCATGCTCAAAGCATCTATTAAGAGCAACCTTCCCGAAAGAGAATCTCCCACGCCAAGAACCTGCTTCACCACCTCTGTTGCCTGGATTGTTCCAACCATGCCAGGAAGCATACCCAAAACACCTGCTTCAGCACAGCTGGGAACTTCCCCCGGTGGAGGGGGTGTAGGAAACAAGCAGCGATAACAACCTTGTCCGGGTATATATGTGGTCGCCTGACCGTCAAATAGTAATATACTTCCATCCACCAAGGTTTTCCCTGACAGATAAGCTGCATCATTAACTAGATATCTTGTCGGAAAGTTGTCAGCTCCGTTAACGATTACATCATAATCCTTCATTATCTCCATGGCATTAATCGAGGATATTGGCTCTTCGTGGACATTGACGGTTGTATCTGGATTGTAGGCCTTTAGAGTATCAACAGCAGACTCAACTTTAGGGCGGCCTATATCGTCGTTATAGTGAAGAATTTGTCTTTGTAGATTGGTAACATCCACATCGTCGAAATCAACCAACCCGACAGTACCAACTCCCGCCAGTGTCAAATAGATCGTAATGGGGGAGCCTAGGCCTCCCGCGCCGACCATCAATACCTTAGCATCCAACAATTTTCTCTGTCCGACACTTCCAACCTGCGGCATTATAATGTGCCTGCTGTAGCGACTCACCTGATATGGAGTCAAAGCAGTGGTTTTTGTCTGTGACTCAGTCTGTGTAGCCAAGAGTGTCCTCCCTACGCTATTGCACTAGTAAAAATGCACTAGTAAAAATTATCGCCAGATTTCGAGTATAGCATTTGAGATATTTACTCTTCAAACAGTAGGCAACCTTAACGACTAACTCTTATCAGATAAATCTCTCAATGTAGACGATATCCCATATATGCCACATTCAAAAATGGATGCCAAGGGCATTTGAAGGCAAGATGGTATAATTATATTTATTTTTAGAAATCCGACAGCCTCTTAAGGCAGGTATCAAAGGCGGCTTATACCGCATCAGAGGTCGTAAATATCGACCCCCTCAGAGTGGAATTCCTTGACTGACGCAAACATCGCACTGCTTATCGACTACGAAAATGTAGGTATAGACTCCATGCAAGGGCTGGTGGAACAGCTTTCAGGCATGGGCCGAATAATTGTCAAACGAGCCTATGCAGACTGGTCCTCCCAAAGAAAGGGACAAGAACGTCTTATAGAGCTCGGAGTTGAAGCCGTACATAACTACAGAGGCACGAGAGCAGGAAAAAACTCTTGCGACATAAAACTGACCATAGACGCAGTGGAACTGCTACATAGTGCCCAAGTGGACACATTTGTAATTGTCTCTTCAGATAGCGACTTTGTACCTTTAGTCAACCATCTACGAGGTTCAGGCAAAGCTGTGGTTGGAGCTGGACGTCGCGCAGTAACCTCAACTACGATGGTTAAATCCTGCGACAAGTACATATTCCTAGGTGCTAATGATACGAGAGGAGATGAATACGAAAGAAATCGTACATCGAGGACTCCTCGTCGAAACGATCGCAGCCGAAGATCAATAGATTCTCCAACGAGCTCGACCACGCCCGAGATTGGAACGAATGCAGGATCTGTCACGACATTATTGACGCGAGCAATCGAAGCAACTATGGATGACGATGGAAACGCTTTGGGGACCCGTCTCGCCCAAACTATGACCAGGATAGATCCCAGTTTTAGCTATCGGGATGCTGGATATAGGTCTTTTAGAGAATTCCTAATGTCTCGTGACGAAATCAGTGTAACCACCCACCAGGGAACAGATTTTACAGTCTCCTTAAAATCATCAAGTGTGAGTTCTGAAGAGACTTCTAACGGGAACCTATCCAAGCCGAAAACCACAAGGACTCCCCCCCGCATAATCAGTCATCACGTTTCTGAGCCAGAGAACAATTCTGACGATACAGATACTACTAATAACGATGAAATGCTTCCGGTTAACGGTGACCTTCCTGACAATTGGGAAGACAGAGTTGATTCCGCCTGGAATGATCGTGAGAAGGATCGAATATCTGGTCCCTCCGCGGCGACAGAAGCAGCTAAGATATTAGGATTTAAGCGGTTACGCGATTCCATATTCCCTACTTTAGATAATTTGTTAGATGCAAGTAAATTACTGAAATCTAACTGGTCCAGAAACAGAAACTACGTTGAGAAGAAGAAATAAAATTGTTGACTCAGAGGCAATACACAGGTGCTTCTCGCGATAGACATTGGAAATACTAACATCACGGTTGGTCTATTCAACGGTGAGGCGCTGTCTGCAACATGGCGGATATCCACGGACTCCAGCAAAACTTCAGATGAGTACGGGCTACAACTTACTCAAATGCTGGAGGGACAAAAGTCCTATGTGGAAGAGATCTCACACGTAACAATATGTAGCGTTGTCCCTCCCCTAACCCCTACGTTTGAAAGTCTTTGCCAGCGCTATTTTAAAGCCAAACCACTTATTGTAGGTTCGGGGACTAGAACTGGTGTTAAGGTGCTGTACGACAGCCCAAGAGACGTAGGAACTGACAGAGTAGTTGATGCCGCTGCCGCACTTCATATCTACGGAGGACCTGCGATCATTGTGGATCTGGGCACTGCAACTGTGTTCGATGCTATTACAAGGTCTGGAGAATATTTAGGTGGGGCTATCGCCCCAGGGATGGGAGTCTCCGGCGATGCCTTGTTTAGAGCCACATCCCAATTACGCAGAGTAGAACTGACAGCCCCTGAAACCGCCATCGGTAAGAACACCCCGCATTCAATACAGTCAGGTCTAGTTCTGGGATATACAGAACTTGTAAAAGGTATGATAAAAAGATTCAAGGAAGAGTTGAGTAACGAGTCATATGTGATTGGGACGGGAGGGTTGGCCAACGTGGTTCAAAAAGAGTCATCAGTATTCGACACTGTAGACCCGGATTTAACTCTTAAAGGGCTCCAAATCGTCCACACATTAAACGAATTTACAAAGTGAGTTCTAACATGACCGGACCACTTTCGAAAAAAAGAATAGTACTCGGAGTGACAGGTAGCATTGCATGTTATAAATCCATAGACCTTGCTAGCAAATTTACGCAAGCCGGGGCTGAAGTAGATGTTATTCTTACAGACTCAGCAACCAAATTTGTAACACCTCTCAGTTTTAAAAGCATCACCCACCGGCAAGTAGTTACTAATATATTTGACATTAATTCTGAACTAGCGGTAAACCATGTAGCATTAGCCGAGCAAGCAGACATATTTGTAATAGCACCCGCAAGTGCCAACACCATCGCCAAACTTGCCAATGGGTTAAGTGACAACGCTCTTCTCACTTCAGTGTTAGCAACAAAATCTCCTATAGTTATTGCCCCCGCAATGGATGCAAACATGTTTGAAAACGCTGCAACTCAAAGAAATGTGGCTACATTAATGTCAGATGGTATGTTTATCGCTGGACCTGCCAAAGGGAGATTGGCATCCGGCCTCACTGGACTGGGCCGAATGGTAGAACCAAGGGACTTGGTCGGCGTCACTGAAATGGTGCTTGGGAAAAATGGTGACTTCTCTGGTAAACGAATAGTGGTTAGTGCCGGAGGAACTCAGGAAGCAATTGACCCCGTTCGTACGATCAGTAATAGGTCTTCTGGGAAAATGGGCTATGCAATCGCGGAAGCAGCACGAAACCGAGGTGCCACAGTAACACTAGTGTCAGCACCTACAGCGCTTCCTGACCTAGTTGGAGTCCGGACAATCAAGATCGAAAGTGCATTGGAAATGAAAGAAGTCCTTGGCGAGGAGTGTAACGACGCTCATTCAATCATCATGGCAGCGGCCGTTGCGGACTGGAGACCAGTGAGAACCTTGAAATCAAAAGCAAAGAAAAGCAACAAAGAAACTTGGAAAATAAATCTCACAAAGAACCCAGACATAATAGCGAACATCGACTCTATTTCATCAAAGGAATCAGGGAATATAGTTAAAGTAGGGTTCGCAGCTGAAAGTGAAAATATAATCGAAAACAGTTCAGCAAAAATCAGCAAAAAGGGTTTAGATTTTATAGTCGCTAATGACATAACTGCTGCGGACAGCGGATTTTCAGTAGACACGAATAAAGTAACCATCATCCACGCTGACGGAACAATAGAAAAATTACCCCTAATGTCAAAATATGAAGTCGGAAACGCCATATTGGATAGGGTGAAAACAGGCCTGGACTTCAAATAAGGTATTTCCAACGTTGCCGACTAGAATAACAGTAATATCTGATACCCATTGTTCAACTTGGGAAGAAGTTCACCCGGATATTCGCAAAGCTGTCGAAGTGTCTGATATAGCCGTCCATTGTGGTGACATTGTTCGCACTCCAGTGGTAGAAGGATTCCTACGCTCCGCTAATAAAGGCTATATAGTGCATGGGAATTCAGATCCTGTAGATTTAAGAAAGCAACTTCCATACAAAGAAATTTTTGAAGTTGAGGGGATAGTTATAGGGGCCATCCATCCTGCTTGGGGAGGCCCAGAGTTTCCTCCAGAAGAACTTTTTAACGATTTCCCGGAAAAACCAGATGTAATTCTATTCGGCCATACCCACGTACCGATGAATAGGTCAATCGAAGATGTGCTCTTCGTAAATCCTGGACAGGGTTATAAGTCCTTCATGGAAGATTGCACAATTGCATTATTAGAGGTTGATAATGGAAAAGTTAAAGCGGAAATAATGACTGTGGTCAAAGGAAGACCTTCTTAATATCAATGTGATTTCTCTGCGGAAATAGCATTCCATGTGTCCAATGATAAAGGGTGTATCAGTTTGTTTGCTTCTAGCAATGATCTAATTCGAAGTGAAAGGTAACTTAAGATGGCTAGATCCAGATTATCTTCTGCGTGACGCAAAACAATCTCTAGTTCCTCATTTCTTGCCACTTTCTCTGGCTCGACTTTGTCTGCAATGAAAACCACCTTCTCGACAGGAGTCATTTTAGGTCTTCCAGTGGTGTGATAGGCCACGGCTGAAACCAACTCACTGTCTGAACAATTCATCTCATTACGCAGCCAGAAGGCTGCTACAGGTCCATGCAGCAACAAAGGTTCTTTTTCCTCAATATCAGACAATTTCAGTTTCTGGTATTGTGATTCAGCAAGTAAAGCTTGGTTTGTCCAATGGCGGGCCAGATCATGGGCAGCTGCTCCAACATCGCAACGAGTAGCATCGATCCCATGATTTTCCGCTATGTTCCTGGCAGTCGCCCGAGTTCTTTGCACATGGGCTCTCAATCCTTCAGGAACAAGAGCCAATCTTTCCTCAATCGACTCAAGAAGCTTCTCCATAACGCCTCCACATTAAAGATTGTTCCCTAGCCTATTACCCCGAGCCTATCTCCACCCAACACATGTAAGTGTAAATGAGGAACCACTTGCCCTGAGTTATCTCTTTGGTTTACCACTAGACGATAACCACTTTGAGATATCCCTTCTTCCGCAGCAATACTAACCGCTGTCTTAAACATTTGGGCAACTAAATCAAACTCATCGTCTTCAACTTCATCAAGAAAAGTAACATGGCGAATGGGTATCACCAGCAGATGAGATGGCGCAACAGGCTGAATATCCCTTACGACAAAACACAGACTATCGCTATACAAAATATCTGAAGGGATTTCTCCCGAGTATATCTTACAAAATATACACTCTGGTTCCATTCAGTCCTCTAGGACCGCAATAGCCTCAATTTCAATTAAAAATTTCGGATCTACCAATCCGCTAATGAAGACGCTACTGCTAGCAGGCCCATCTTTAGGGAACATGCTGAGGCGAACTTTTGCATAATCTGGGTAATCTTCAGGTCTAACTATAAAAGCCGTTATTTTTGTGACGTCTTCCATAGAAGCCCCAGCCGCTTCTAAAGCAGCTCTAATATTCTCAAAACATTGTTCAGACTGTCTTTCACAGTCATCTTCTCCTACCAGATTACCGGTTGAATCTACAGGAACTTGACCTGATACAAAAACGGCCCGTCCACTGCGAGTAGCTGGCGAGAATCCAGACGGTTTATTGTCGGGATTCGGGAAATAAACTTTTCTAGCCATATTAAATATCCTACCTATAAGCTTACGATAACTGCATAATCTCTATCCGAACATTGTCAGGAGCTTGTATGAAAGCTATGGATAGACCTCCCGAAGCATGAATCGGACCTTCAAGCACTTTGGCACCCAACGACTCTAGTCTACTCAATTCTTTCTCAATATCGTCAACTTCTATTCCAAAGTGCTCTATGCCCCAGTGAGCGTCAGCATCTCCATCACCCATGGACTCTCCGGTACGAGCACTGGAAATATTTATAGCAACTCCATCTTTAGTCCTACACCTGATGAACCTATCACCTTGAGGCCTAGGATTCTGGTCATTAATAATTTCAAAATCAAACGCCGTTACATACCAATCCGCTGTTTTCCCAGGGTCAGGGGCTTTAAGATGAACGTGATTAAAGTTGTATGTCATTTTTGATCTCCTTTAGGTTTGGAGATCAGAGACTATAAAACCCTTTGAACTGTGTCAAGAATCAATTACCTATTGCCTTAACTGCGCTCGAGAAAATCTCTATTTTATATTGGTCTTTTTCTCCTTCAGTTTCCACTCCAGTGGACACATCAACCATCCACGGATTTGCCACATCAATAGCCTCAGCTACATTTGAAGGAGTGAGACCTCCGGCGAGTATAAATTTATTACCATCGGGAATATTTGCGGCAACATCCCAGTTGAAACTTTTGCCTGTTCCGCCTAGATGCCCTTTCTCCTTCCTATCAAGGATTGGAATAGCGCCACTTTCCAAAACAACATCTACTTCCGAAAGGGTTTTGCTAATAGTAACTTCAAGGTCTTGTCCTATTGGAACTTTAACCTGTCGAATCACGCCACCATTTACCTTATCCCAATATTCGGGTGATTCCTCGCCACAAAGCTGCACATAATCCAAACCGCAGGTCTCTACTACCTCGTTGACAAAATTTACAGACTGATTGGCGAAAAGCCCGACGAGATCAGATCCATTGGACCCAACCAACTCTCTATATTCCCGGATAATTTTTCTGGCTGTCTGAACGGATATTTCCCTTCGGACTCCACTAACAAACACGAATCCCAACATTTCAGCCCCACAGTTACTTGCAAGAACTACGTTTTTCAGATCTCGAAGCCCACATATCTTAAATTTACTCAAAGCTAAGACCTCAACTCCCTTAATTGGCCTGAGGGATCAGAAGACCTTACAAGAGATTCTCCAACTAATATTGCGCCAGCTCCTGAGGCCATAACCCTGTCGACATCGCCCCTGTTTGAAATTCCGCTCTCACTAACAATTATTGTGCCGGGAGGTACAAGAGGGGCGAGGGTTTCTGTAGTTTCAAGGGTGGTTTCGAACGTTTTTAGGTCGCGATTGTTGACACCGATAATATCCGCGCCACAGTCGATAGCAATATGGAGTTCCTCCTCATCGTGTACCTCTATCAGACATTGAATCCACAATGAGGACGCCAATTCCATAAATTCTTTGATTTGACTGCGATCTAGCATGGACACAATCAGAAGTATCGCATCAGCTCCAAAAGCCCTCGCTTCATATATCTGGTAAGGATCGAAAATGAATTCCTTTCGCAAAACAGGTATTCCATATGGATGGACTATGTCACTCACGGCATTCATATCATCGATCGAACCGTGAAAATGATCTTCATTCGTTAAGACAGAGACAGCAGCCACATCATTCTCGGCATATTTGACTGCTAAATCGAGGATATCTAAATCCTCCCTGAATATTCCTTTTGACGGTGATGCTTTTTTTATTTCCGCGATTATCCTTACAGAACTTCCCATCAGTCTTCCGGCAAAATTTAACGGGTATGGGGTATCAAGTATTAAATCTTTAATTTTAGAAATACTGTATGTCTTCTTCCTTTCGAGTAGTCGCTCTCTTTTGACATCAATTATTTCTTTGAGAATATCTGGTATTTCAGGAGAAGTCATAAGTAAGCAACTATTCGATTTCAGTTAAGAGATTTACTGAGGGAAACATACGCATTTAAACATGAGGCCGCCCTCCCAGACACTATAGATTCCTTAGCAAGCTCAATTCCATCTTCTAAATCGTCCGCTATTCCGCAAGAGACCAAAGTCGCGGAAGTATTCAGCACAACGATGTCTTGAGCTCCACCCGTCCCACCGTCAACAACATCCTTAATAATCTCCGCACTTTCAGATGGATTTAAAGCCTTTATATCCGCAATTGGACTGACTCCTATCCCAAACTGATCTGGAGAAACCTCTGACTTAGTGATAAATCCATTTGCCAAAAACCAAATTGTAGAGGGCCCAGATATGGTTATCTCATCAAGTCCATCTGCACCATGTACCACCAAGGCCTTCTTGCTTCCCAGCCGAGCCAATGACCGTACCATTATCTCTCCTGTAGAAAGATCTGATACTCCCACTACCTGATTCGAAGCACCAGCGGGATTGGTTAAAGGCCCAAGAATATTAAACACGGTCCTTATTCCAATTTCCCTTCTTGGAGAAGCCGCAAATCTCATCGAAGGGTGAAATCCCTGCGCAAACATAAATCCAAATCCTGTTTGCTCAATACATTTTTCAACAGACTCCGGAGATAGTGATATATTCGCACCAAGGGCCTCCAAAACATCTGCGCTCCCTGTTTTCCCAGACATAGCCCTGTTTCCGTGCTTGGCAACCTTTGCGCCCGCCCCTGCAGCCACAAATGCAGATGCAGTAGATACATTGAAAGTTCCAGAACTATCTCCACCCGTTCCACACGTATCAACCAAATTACCAGATGTATTTACTTGGAGAGATTTTTCACGCATAACTGATGCCATGCCTGCGACCTCATCGACCGTTTCTCCTTTTAATCTGAGAGCCGTGACAAAAGCCCCAAACTGGGCTGGAGTGGCCTCCCCTTCCATTATTTGATTCATTGCCTGCACAGACTCATCGAAACTAAGGGTTAACCCGTCTACAAGTTTTTGAATCAGTTCCTGAATCATTAGTTCCCCTAGTATTGCTGATTGAGAAAATTGGAAAGGATATCTTTACCGACGTGAGTCATAATGGACTCAGGATGAAATTGTATCCCCTCGACAGGATGAGTCTTATGTCTCACTCCCATAATCAATCCATTTTCAGTCCACGCCGTAACTTCCAATTCTTCGGGCAAATCATCCCTGTAAACAGCAAGTGAATGGTAACGAATGGCTTCAAATGGGCTAGGAATACCGGAAAACACACCTTTCCCATCATGATAAATAAGGGAGATCTTCCCATGCATGATCTCACCTGCTCCGCCCACGGTCCCTCCATATGTCTGACCAACACACTGATGTCCCAAACAAACCCCAAGGGTTGGAACTTTAGAACCAAATGCCTCTATTATGTCATTTGATATTCCAGCTTTATCTGGAGTGCAAGGCCCCGGCGAGATAACTATTTTCTCAGGTTTTTTATCTTCTATTTCAGCCAGGGTTATCTGGTCATTACGAACTACTTCAACATCGCCTCCCAGCTCACAAAGGTACTGATACAGGTTGTAAGTGAAACTGTCATAATTATCTATCAAAAGGATCAAGATAAACTCTCCAAGGCTAATTCGGCAGCCTCTATCGCTCTCATTACAGCACTTGCCTTATGAATAGTCTCATCAAACTCAGCCGAAGGATCACTATCATAAACAATACCTCCTCCAGCCTGTACATGGGCAACCCCATCCTTCATGACTAGAGTTCTGATTGTTATGCAGGTGTCCATATTTCCCTTAAAATCAAAATAGCCGATTGCGCCCGCGTATGGGCCTCTCCGATCATCTTCCAGTTCTGCGATTATTTCCATTGCTCTTATCTTGGGCGCACCTGACACAGTGCCAGCTGGGAAACATGCCCTGAGAGCATCATAATTTGAGAATCCTTCTTTAAGTCTTCCTTCAACATGAGAAACCAAGTGCATAACGTGTGAGTATCTTTCCACTTCAAGAATTCCTGATGGCACCACCGTCCCAGGTTCACTTACTCTGCCAATATCATTTCTACCAAGATCAAGTAGCATGATGTGTTCTGCTCGTTCTTTTTCATCCGTTCTTAATTCCTGCTCTAGTCTTTTGTCTTCTTCCTCATCCTCTGAACGAGGGCGGGTTCCAGCAATAGGATGGGTTGCAACAACCCCGTTTTCCACTTGTACAAGCATCTCAGGAGATGCCCCTACAATTTGGAATCCATCAAGTTCAAGATAATACATGTAAGGTGAAGGATTGATCGCCCTCAACGACCTGTATATTTGAAAAGGATGGGCTGAAGTAGACCTCGAAAACCTCTGAGATACAACTACTTGTATCACGTCACCATCAACAACGTAATCCTTGGATTTATTTACCATGAATCTATGATGCTCAGGGCTCATATTAGAGCCAATATTATTAGAAGGATAATTTGAAGACCTCGGAATGGCCGCTGGGTCCAAAGGTTGATTTAACCTGTCAACTACAGCATCAATTCTGTTTATTGCCTCTTTGTATGCAGCTTCCACTCCTGTATCTAGGTGAGCATGACTCACAACTTGTATCTTGTGACGGACGTGATCAAATACCAAAAACGTCTTGGTAAGCATCATTATAGATTCGGGAATGTTTAAAGGATCATTTGAGGGTGATGGTAATTTTTCGAAATATCTCACAGCCTCATATGAAAGATAACCTACGGCTCCCCCTCCAAATCTGGGAAGATTAGTGGTTTCAATCAACTTGTATTTGTTCAACATATTCTCGACAAGAGCCAATGGATCCACTTCACCGTCTTTCTGTCCAGGACCTGTCTTTATAACTTCCTCAGGTTCTGTACCGATAAAGCTATAGCGGGCCAAATGCTCTCCCCCTTCTACGCTTTCTAATAAAAAAGAGTATGGCGGCTTGGCAACCTTGAGATACGCCGATACCGGTGTCTCCAAGTCAGCATCTATCTCCTTGTATATAGGTAGAAGATTTCCTTGATCTGACATCTGTTTTGCTTCTAGTAACGTTGGATAGTACATACTTAGTTTCTTTAGAACCTCATTCAGGAAAGTATAAGTCCCATTTTTTCCTTCATCTGTGACAGTTTTGGCAGTGCCACCGATTCAGCTTGTTCCGCACCTACCTTAAGTAATCGGTCCAGCTCAACTACATCAGACATAAGTTCCTGATATTTTTCCTTTATTGGGCTTAATTCATCAATTACTACCTCTGCAACCGCCTTTTTCAGATCTCCATATCCGCGGGCATCTTCAAAATCTTTTTCCACTTCAGATTCCGACTTCCCAGTTATTACTTTATATATTCCCAACAGATTGTTGACCCCTGATTTCTCAACATCATCAGAGAATCTAATTTCGTTTCCCGAATCGGTGACTGCCCTCATAAATGAACGTTGAATCTCATCAGGTTCATCCAACATGCGAATGGCATGACCTCTAATATGAGAATAACTTTTAGACATCTTAATTGTAGGATCATTAAGACCCATTACCCGTCCTCCAGTTTCTGGAATCACAGGTTCCGGGATCACAAATAAGTCCCCATAAATCCTATTAAACCTCGCGGCAATATCTCTGGCCAACTCTACATGTTGCTTTTGATCCTCACCTACGGGAACCTCGTTGGCATCATATAAAATTATGTCCCCCGCCATAAGAACAGGATAATCCAGTAAGCCTGTAGATACCCTCTCCTGACCCTGGGATTTGTCCTTGAATTGAGTCATCCTCTCCAGCCATCCAATAGGAGTAACGCAATTCAATAGCCAGCAACTTTCAGCATGGGCCGTCACATGGCTCTGAACAAAAAGGGTACTTTGATAAGGATCTATCCCTGAAGCAAACAATATGGCAGCTAGTTCACGAGTTTGGGTCCGTAGATCCTCAGGATCTGGGGTAACGGTCAGTGCGTGCAAATCAACGACACAAAAGTAATTGGTCTTCTCAGTTTGTCTCTGCACCCAGCCTTTAAATGCGCCAAGATAATTCCCCAACTGAGGATCTCCACTGGGTTGAACTCCACTAAATACTATTTTCTTGTCAGTCACTTAAGTCTCCTAATTAAGTCTCCTGGGTTCACCACGCGATTTTCGATAAATAAAAAAACCGCCCCCATCAACAAGGGGCGGTGATAACCGCGGTGCCACCCTAATTCCCTGAGGCCTGCGCCCCAAGAGCACTCACTGAAATTATTTGTAATTTCCGACTATGATAACGGTGCCTGTCCGTCCTTGACACAGACTTTACAAAGCGTAAAAGTCATGTGAAGGAAGCTCTCAGGTTCCATTCCCCCTCTGCAAATACACCGGCTCTCACCTTACCCGGCTCTCTGAGTATCGCTGGATGGGTACTACTTCCTGGTCACAGCATATAAATACATATTAAATTGACTAATCACTAACATTATATCTCAGTTTGGAAAACGCCATGTCAAATTACAGCCAATGAAAAGGTTTTAATCTGATTTATTACAATTGCTGTAATTAGGCACAGCCGCCTTACTTAAAAGCTGGTATAACTTCTTTTCCAAATAGTTCTATTGAACGCATAACTTTTTTATGCGGAACTTGATCAGATTGCATTATCAACAACAGCTGATCCACCCCGATTTCTTGATGGCGTTTAGCTGATTCTATGCATCGATCTGGATTCCCAGCGACTATAACTCCTCTATCAGCTAGTAATTCCGCCGGCAGTTCTCCTAGCATGGCACGAGGTGCTCCACCACCTCCTAGATCCTGTTCCCCTTCTCCAAGAAATCTGGAAAAACTGGCTTCAAGATGATCAGGGACTCCACCCCAGGACTCTAATAAGTTTTCATATACGTCCTGTCTATCGGCTGTATATGGCCGATTAGGTCCAAAAAACTCCTTAATGGCCTGTGCTCCCGTCTCGACTGCCTCAGTATCATCATCACCACAATGACCTAATGTGAAATTAGCCCACTGGTTATTAACAAATCCGCCCACAGGATTGGCTTTTTTTATATTTTCCCTATAAGCATCTATATGATCTTTCATCCCTGCGGGAGCTCCCGAACCAAAAGAAAGAACACCAATACCTTTGTCCGCTGCCATTTCATAGCTGCTGGGCTGGGTACAAGCCATCCAAATGGGAGGATGTGGATCCTGCTTAGGTTTGGGAAGTATTTCTCGCTGTGGTATATCAAAATGTTTCCCTTTCCATTCAAATAGGCCTGGAGTTTGCCATATTTTAGGAACAATATTTAGAGATTCCTCCATAATGTCACGAGTGTCACGTGGGTCTATGCCCAGACCCATTTGTTCATAAGGGCTGCTTCTCCCGACACCGAATTCCACCCTCCCACCAGATAAATGGTCAACCATCGATAGTCTCTCAGCAACCTGAACCGGGTGATGATTTGGAAGAACTACCACTCCAAATCCAATCCTTATATTTTTGGTCAACCGAGATAGAGCAGAAATAATTACTTCCGGAGCCGATGACCCGGCAAATGTGGTTAAAAAATGGTGTTCAACAAACCAGAGATGATCAAATCCCATTTCGTCAGCTAACTGACACTGCTCAATTGTTTCGTTTATCAACGATGTGTAATCCACCGTATAGTTATCGTGCGGTCTCTGCATCTCATAAAGCAAACCAAACTTCATTTGGATCCTCCGTAGTCAGAAAATATTAGAAATTCAGGCGACTGAGCCAAGCACGCAGCAGTCTAACATAATAATTTAATTACAATTTTGATTGCTATCAGAGTTACCATTAAACTATCAAAAAATTACAGTTCTTTGAAAGGGAATTCACATGAATGTTCTGGTAATGGCCGCCGGTGCAGTCGGAGGATACTTCGGCTCCGTTATAGCTGAAAAACACGATGTCGTTCTCATTGCTCGCAATGAACATTTGAAAGCCATTCAGGAAAAAGGACTGAAAGTGGAGAGTAAGACTTCAGGAAATTTCATATCCCGTGCAACTGCAGTAGCCCAGCCTGAAGAAGGCTATGTGGCAGACGTCGTACTTTACTGTGTGAAGGCATACCATAACGAATCAGCTTGCGACGTTATAGCTCCTGCTGTGGGACCAGAAACTGCAGTCCTCACACTACAAAACGGAATAGGCAGTGGGGATTTCTTATCAAATCGTTTTGGGGAGGAAAGAGTTCTTTTAGGGGCGGCATATATCGAGGCATCAAGAGGAAATCCTGGCATTACTGAAGAGCATGGAGGGGGTTGTCGCATAGCTCTGGGAAACAAACTAGGCATTAGCACTCCAAAAACAAACATGGTAAGTGAGCTACTGAAAAGTTCGAATATAGACCACGAAGTATCAACGGACATAATGTCAGCACTATGGAAAAAGTTAGTTTTCATCACGGCCTTGAGTGGTATGACATGTCTTGTTAGGGCTAGATTTGAACAAGTTTTAGATAATCCACAAACACATGCTCTCGCTATCAAAGTAATGTCTGAAACAAAAGCAGTAGCTGACGCAGAAGGAATCAATTTGCCATCAGATGTAGTGGAGACAACAATGGCTGATTTCATGTTGCACAAATCAGAACTTGTCTCATCAATGCATCAGGATTTGCTATCCGGTCGTCCGCTGGAGGTTAATGTCATCAATGGAGCTGTAAGCCAGATGGGGAGAATTCACAACATTTCTACCCCTATAAACGACGTAATAACATCCTGCTTATCTTTGCCAAATACTTTGGCAGCCAGATCGGCGGAATAAAGAGGTAATAATGGAATATTTCTATAACTCCCAAAATGTTCGAGCTAGAGACCTTGCCCCTGGAGTAACAATCAAAACCATGTGGGGTGAAAATATTATGATGAGCCTTGTAGAAATGGATCCAAATTCAGAAGTGCCTCTCCATTCACACTCCAACGAACAAGCGGGTATGGTCCTTGAGGGATCTTTTGAGTTCACGATAGGCGATCAGAAGAAAATTGTGTCAGCTGGGGAGTATTACATCATCCCAGGAGGAGTCGACCACCAGGTTAATGTAGGCGATTCTCCTGCGAAGGCCCTTGATATATTCAGTCCACCCAGGGAGGACTACAAATAGTTACGCAATTAAAAAAAGGGGCGCCTCATGACGCCCCTTTTTTTACATACGGTGCCTATGCCCCATATCGAACAGAAGCATTTGGATCGCTATAATCGACGCCTTTCGAAGCCCAAAATATTTTTGCAATCTCATCTACAGCATCAACTAATTGTTGAGCTGATTCCGAACTCACACCCTGTTTATTCGCGCCTGCTAGTTTATTGGCATTCCAAAACAGTTCGTGAAGATTAGGATAATCGGCAAGATGTTCAGGCTTGAAATAGTCTGACCACAGTATATTCAATTCATTCTTGACAGCCTGAGCATGTTCTTCTTTTACAGCTACATATCTGGAAAAAGTATTTACATCCTCGCAGGAATCTAAAGCCTCGATTCGGACTGCCATCTTAAGAACTGTCTGTGCCCCTATTTTTGCTGTAATAGGATCGTATATTCCGCAAGGAATATCGCAGTGGGCACTAACATCCACAATATTTACAAATTTCTTGATCGTAGTAACAATACTCATATAGGTCCTTCCTTTATTAACATCTGTTGCAAGATATTTCTTCTTTTCAAAGGTCACGAGGACCTCTCCTGAAAAGATACAGGAATTAGTGACCGCACTGCAAGACAGGGTCTCAAATATCTGTAACTTATGACTGTTCATACTGAGTTAACATAATTGCATGATAAGAATAGCCAGAATAAATAATCGCAGTATGGAACCAACTTTAAGAAATAATGATCTCGTGATAACCAGTTTAGTGACCAATGAAAAAGAACTAAAAAGAGGTCAAGTCGTTTTAGTGAGACTTGGTTTTGAACCAGAAAAACTTTCTATTAAGCGAATTATTGGACTCCAAAACGAAACTCTGGAAGTTCATTTTGGTCAAATTCATATCAACGGGTCACCATTATCTGAACCTTACATTGGTAATCTGCCCAAATCCCAAGGCCTAGAACAATTTACCTGGAATATTCCTGAGGGACATATCTTTTTACTTAGCGACTTTAGAAATTTTCCTAACGTAGTCGACAGCAGGACACTTGGCCCTATACATATTTCCAAGATAACGGAAATCGCCCGTTTGCGAATTTGGCCTCCGCTAAAATTCTTTTAACCCCAGAATATGGTTCACGGTTATACGGCAGAAGCAATTTCTTTTGCGTGATAACTAATAATTATGTCCGCCCCTGCTCGTTTGATCGAGGTAAGAATTTCGTCCCTAACTCTATCTCCTTCGATCCAGTCACTAGCTGAGGCCGCCTTTACCATTGAATATTCCCCACTTACGTTATAGGCCGCCAATGGAAGATCAAATCTTTCCCGAGCGGCCCTAATCACATCCAAATAAGACAGTGCGGGCTTAACCATAATAATGTCTGCCCCCTCTTCTATATCCTGTTCGATTTCCAACATTGCCTGACGCACATTAGCAGGGTCAGCTTGGTAGCTTGTTCGATTTCCAAACTGGGGAGCAGACTGTGCTGCTACTCTAAAGGGGCCATAAAACCCAGAAGCAAATTTACTGGAATAACCCATAATAACAGTGTCTTTTTTGCCTGCTGAATCTAGTGAGGAGCGAATGGCACCAACTTGTCCATCCATCATAGCCGACGGAGCTACCACGTCAGCTCCGTTCTGAGCATGTGACACTGCCATCTCTTGTAAAAGGGGTAGGGTAGCATCGTTATCAATGTTGGATCCTTTTATGATTCCACAATGCCCGTGATCTGTGTAGTCGCATAAACAAACATCCGTCATGACAATTAGATTAGGGTCCAGCGTCTTTATTTCTCGAATAGCTACTTGTATCACTCCGTTGGTGTCGATCCCACCGGAACCTGTGGCATCTTTAGTCTCCGGTATTCCGAATAACAACACCGACCGAATGCCTAATGAAGTAACTTCCTTTATTTCCTCAGCAAGCATATCCACAGACAATTGATATATACCAGGCATTGGTTCGATTGGGATTTTCTTGCCGTGTCCATGTATAACGAACATTGGATATACAAAATCCTCAACTGACAATCTAGTTTCTGACGTCAGAGAAAGCATTTCACTACTCTGTCTAAGCCGCCGAAGACGCGAATGTGGAAAAGACATCATCCTACCTCAACTAGAATAAAAAAATGTGATAGCCGACACCAACCCATTGATAGTATGTTCCTCAGCGATTATGTCGGGTTTCATACCCTTGTCACAAGCAGTCTTAGCAGTCACAGGACCAATACATGCTATATAAACGTCTGGCGGAATTCCAGATTCGATCATAGCATCAAGATTTGTTACCGTTGATGAACTCGTGAAAGTCACCATATCCAGACCCTCATTAAGAATTAGTTCGGCTTTTTTAACCGACTCTTTAGGAATCACTGTCCTATATGCTTCCACCCTATGAACGCTCCAACCTAATTTCCCCAATCCCAATTTTATTGTCTCAGGAGCTACTTTTGGGGAAGGCAACAATATTTTTTGGACATCTGATCTAGGATGAGGAAAATTTGAAATGAGAGAATCCGATACGGCCCGTGGTGGTATAAAGTCAGGTGCAATACCTTTAAGACCAAGGGCATGACAGGTCGCTGGGCCAATAGCACCAATCTTCACTTCAGCGAAATGTCTAGAATCTAACCCTTTCTGAATCAATCTAGAATAGAATGCATTCACTGCGTTTACACTAGAAAAAATAACCCACTCGTAATCACTGAGATTCCCAATAGCTGCATCCAGATCTGTATAGTCATCAATAGGGCCTATTGCAATTGTCGGAAGCTCCACTACCGTTGCCCCTAGATCTCTTAATGCCAGACTAAGTTTACTGGCTTGGTCACGAGACCTGGTAACGAGAATTTTTTTTCCTATCAACGGGAAATTAGTCCGTACTTGCAATTTTTTTGCCGATTCGACAACCTCACCAATGACGAGCACACAAGGCGCAGAAATTCTTGATAGTGCTGCAAGTTCACCTATATTTGCGAGCATTCCGAAGATTTCCCTCTGGTTCGCCATTGTGGCTGACTCAACGATCGCTGCTGGGGTAGATGGGTCTCGACCTCCCTCTATCAACACTTTAGAAATCTCATCTATATTTTTTGATCCCATCAACACTATGACGGTCTCATTTCCTTTGGCAATGGCATCCCAATTTATATCTGAATCCGTCTTGCCTGGGCTTTCAGATGCAGTTACAACTGTGAAATAGGATGCTTTTCCCCGATCTGTCACAGGGATCCCTGCAGAGCCTGGACCAGCTATAGCTGATGTGACACCTGAGACGACCTCAAAGTGTATACCCTGTTCAGAAAGAGCCGCGGCTTCCTCTGCTCCTCTACCAAAAACGAAGGGATCGCCCCCCTTCAACCTCACTACCGTCTTTCCTTTCTTAGCTTCATCTATCAGCAAGTTATTAATATTCGACTGACTAATACTGGATTTGCCTGGTGTCTTACCAACATTAATGAGCTCTGTGGAGTCGGCAGCTAAATCCAATATATCGGATCCAACAAGCCTGTCATAAATAATTACGTCGGCTTGCTCAATAAGATAAGCTCCCCGCCTTGTTACTAAGCCAGAATCACCTGGCCCAGCGCCTACTAAAAAAACTTTTCCCACTATCCTTTCGTCAGACAATTAATTTCCCTAGTAGATGTACCGCTCCGGATTTCGCAAGTTTTATCGCTAATTCTTCACCAGCTTCAATTGGCGAGTTAGATTTGCCTGAATGTTCAACGAAATAGTATTCGCTCCCATCAGGAAGACCCGCCATAGCGGTCATAGACAGTACGTCCCCATCTAAAACCGAATAAGCAGCAACAGGTGATTTACAGCTAGCAGATATGAAACTGAGAAAAGCTCTCTCAGAAGTGACTTCTATTTCCGTTTTGGTGTCAAGTGCCTTATTCAATGTGGCGTAAAGAGATTCATCTCCAGAAGAACATTGGACTAGGATCGCTCCTTGACCAACATCAGGCACACAATCCTTAGTGGGAAGGTAAGAGGATATTTGTTTCTCCAACCCCAAACGAAAGATGCCAGATGCTGCTAATACCACACCGTCAACCTCGTCTGTACCAATAAAAGAAATTCTCGTATCTACATTTCCCCTTATGGGCACTATTTTGAGGTCTGGACGTATACGCAATATCTGGCAGGCACGACGCTGGCTACTTGTCCCAAGCCTAAATCCTTTTGGTAATTCTCGCAGTGATTCATTCCCAGAATGTACTAATACATCTCTTGGGTCTTGCCGCTTTAAATAGCCAGCTATTTGAAGATCATCAAGGATCTCAGCTGGAACATCTTTCGCGCTATGAACGGCTATATCTGCTCTACCATCTAATAGAGCAAGTTCGACTGATTTCGCAAATACTCCTCTCTCTAAACGTGAAAGATCCTCACTTTTCCGCTTATCTCCCTCCGACTGTAAAGCAATGATTTCAAATGAGTGATCCGGTAGGGCTTTTCTCAATTGCAAAATAGTTTCATCCGTTTGTGCAATTGATAGAGGACTGGACCTAGTCGCTACTCTTATAGATTTACCAGATGGCATGATTGCCGTCCTAATTATTGGTATTACCTTTTTCTAAACAGTTGATTAAATGAGTCTGCGCTTCTGCATCACGACCTGACTGCACCAAATCTAGCAGATCCTCGTTAATACAATTCTGCCAGTATGCCGGGACTATATTCCATCCCCTCTCTCTAACGATGCCACGAGCCCATGAGAGTATGGGCGCCAAATCCGCATATTCAAGCATCCTACAAGGGCAATCGGATTCAACTTTCTCTCTAAATGTCCTGGCCAAAGCAGGGCTAGCCCCACCAGTGGATGTAGCCACAGTTACTTCTCCACGGCGTGCGACAGAAGGTGCTATGAAAGTGCAGAGATGGGTAACATCCACCACATTCAAAGGGACATTCCTTTCCGTAGCCTCTTCGGCAATCTGAAGATTTACATCCTCTGGATTATCCGCGGCAATTGCGATAAAAGCATCTGAGAGATCTCCCGCCTGATATGTTCTCCTCAACCACTCTATAATCCCTTTCTCAGCCATCTCAGATACAGATTCGTTTACATGAGTACTTATCACCCTCACAGAGGCGTCACACTCAAGCAGTTTCACTACTTTTTCCTCACCAAAATCCCCACCACCTATTACTACACAAGTTCTGTCTTTAACGTCAATAAATGCCGGATAATATCTAGGCAAATGAAATTCCTTTCAGAGATATCTTTAAAATATGAGAGGTCCAACTCCCCACTGTTCAAGTATACATTCCAAACGCGAAGTTCATAACACAGCCATATTAATTGGTTTCTTCTGAATCTTCATGCAGATATAAATGATCGGTTTTCGCAGCCATAATAAAATCATTTTTATGGAGATTGTTGAACATATGTGTCCACCAGATGACCTCAACATTTTTGCGATCGACGATGACTTTTGCATGGTGATTTTGCTCGTCTTGGATCTTAGTTAATTTTTTTACAAAAAGTGACGCGCTTTTGAAAGATGCGAAGCTAAAAAGTTTCCTAACCGCTCTGGCATTTTCAAAACACTGTATTTGCCAGCAAGGCAACAATTTATATAAATCAACTAATTCATTCTCAGAAATAGGAACTGACTTCCTATTTAATTTGTCACATGACTGATTCCATAATACTTGCATTTCCACCTACCCAAACCATGAACATATAATGCTGTCTCACGAATTAAGATTAAATACTTCCTCCATCGGAGACCACCATTCATTGTTCTCTGCCGCTGGCACTTTTTTCTGATAGGTTCTCATGAGGGTATCCCATTCCGTGGCCTTAGGAGACGAATCAGCATAGGCCTGAAAATCATTCTCTAAATCGAAGTCATCCGGAACATTCAGAACCATGAATAATCTAGTCCCAGAAAGAAATATCCTCATCTCTTCAATTCCTATGTTTATAAGCCCCTCTTTAACCTCAGGCCAAACCTCAAGATGAAATTCTTTGTATTGCTCAATTGAAGCGATGTCATCTACCAGATCCAAAGCCATTGCGTATGTCTTCATATCAAATTCCAACCTTAATTGCCTGCCAATTAATCCGTAGGAGCTTGTTCTGGAAGTAGTCCTGTGGACTTAAGATTCTTCCATAAATCTGATGGAATATTGATACTTGCCATTTTCACATTCTCCGCAATTTCCGCAGGCTTCCTAGCTCCAGGTATTGTTGCCGCAACGACAGGATGCAGAAGACCAAACTGTAGAGCAGCCGCTTTTAGAGGAATATTGAAATCGTTACAAATATCCCTAATAGATTTTGCTTTTTCAATGACATTTTGAGGCGCTGTTTCATAGAAGTAAGTGGATTCCGGCCCAAGGTCCGAAGCTAAAATCCCACTATTATAAGGTCCCCCGAGTATGACGCTAATGGATTTTTCTTCGCAAATTGGGAAAAATTCTGTCAAGGCCGAATAATCGAGAAGTGTGTAACGTCCAGCAATAAGAAAGCAATCGAAGTCAGCATTTCTGGCAAAATCAGTTAGCATCTCCCACTGGTTCATTCCGGATCCGATAGCGCCAATCACTCCCTGGCTTCTGAGATCCGCTAACGTGGGAAATGCCGTATCAAGTGCTTCCTCATAATGATCGTCCGGATCATGTATAAGAGCAACGTCTATCCGATCAAGATTAAGCCTAACCAGACTTTCCTCAATTGATCTGAGCACACCATCCCTTGAATAATCAAAGCCAACTTTCAACTCAGTAGTATTGACATTAGTTGAGTCTCCAGATGGAGTGTATGAACGGTCCAAAACTCTTCCCACCTTGGAAGAGAGAGTAAAAGAATCGCGGTCAAGAGTTGAAAGAAATTCACCAAAGAAAACTTCGCTTTTACCGCTACCATACAATGGCGCAGTATCAAAGTATCTAACACCTTCTTCATAAGCCTGTTTCAAGGTCTCATTCGCAATATCTATACCCACGTCCGAAGATAATGCACCCATGGGTGCACCACCCAGCCCCAGACGCGTTACCTTCACTCCGGTCCTGCCGAGCTGCACATTTTCTAATGGATCCATTGTTACCGCCTAGCCAAAATGATTATGTTTGTTCTTTCATACAAGGTTGCCTTTGCATTGACTGAAAAGGTTCCCTAGAATTAGAGCGTAACTCAATTACTCAGAATGTGGAGAATAAGTCGTTGGAAGACTCAATAACGTTATACACACATCCGGATTGCACCTACTCTGACGCCCTAAAGAGCGAATTGCAAGACTTAGCGATAGATTTTGAAGAGTTTGATCTTGCCCTTAACCCCGAACTATGGGACAAAGTGGAGGAACTGACTGGCGGAGAGAGAATAACTCCTGTCATGGTTACTGGCGAAAACGTCGAGGTTGGCTTCCACGGAGTTGGTTGAAGCTTTTAGATATAGTGGACCGTGTGTCCACCTAACTTTCAAAACAACCAATGAAATGGTTATTCAGGATCCCAAAGAATAGGGATGTTAATTGAAATACGACTTTCTATAAATTAATTTGGCTTTCCCGCCGTGATTGAAAACGTCAAGGGCACACCAAATTCAGATTCCGGGTATCTCCACAAACCATCTTGACCCTCTGTTAAGCATTCAGAGAATCCACCTTGAGTAGTATATGGGTACTCCTCCATTTTTTGAATATGAAGTCCAGCCTCCACCAAAGACGTTATTATTTCTGAAATTGGGTGAGCCCACTCATATGTTGTGTGCCGGCTAGGAACTTCCGGGATCGCATAACTTCCACTGCCATCGGGTAAAAATTCCATTACTTCCTCGTTGAAGTAGGGTTCTCCAATGATTACAGGGCCCATGCTACTTTTTTTCAAAGCCTGCATGATTGGATGGAATTCAACCATACAGAATTTCCCACCTGGATAAATTCTGCTGGCTATTTGCCTGGCCCACTCCCCTAGGTCTGGGAGCCAGCAAAGGACCCCATATGAAGTAAACACAATGTCAAACTTATCCGGTATTTTTTCCGATAACTCATAGACATTGGACTCATAAAATTTGGCTTTCAACCCTGATATTTTACTTAGCTTGTCGGCCACTTTCACCGCCTTGTAGGAAAAATCAGCTCCTGCTACACAACCACCTTTTCGAACTAGATTAAGTGTAGACAACCCAAAATGACATTGCACATGAAGAATATCCTTACCCGTTATTTCTCCAAGCACATCAAGTTCAATTTCATCTAGAGCATTTTGTCCATCCAGGAATCTATCTACTCCGTAAAATTCAGATACATAATGTTCCTCTACCAAAGAATTCCAGAAGTCTTGGTTACATTTCATCAAATATTTATCGGATTCAATCATCGGTACCTCCGTTCATCCTTGCACGATTAGAATAAGATATACGCTTTATCAAGGTATCTCCTGCAAACTTTAAACATTTTAGTGATTAGGAACATGTATTAGGAGTGAACAATGGCACGTGCAAAGCAATTAACCAACATAGCTGATGTAGATGCAAAATTCCACCACATCGTGAAAGAAATAATAGGAAGTAGAGGAAGAATTAGTGGTCCATTTTCAGTTCTACTACACAGCCCGGAAATCGCAGGCAGAGCCGCGCATCTCGGGGAATTTATAAGGTTTGAATCCACGTTAGACGATGATGTCAGGGAAGTGGCCATATTGGGAGCCGCAAGGGAAATGAATTGTGACTACGAGTGGTCAGGCCATGTTGAAATAGCCAGAAATTCTAGTGTACCCGAAAATGTGATCGAGACAGTCCGACTGGGGGGAGACACCACCGAGTTGGACTATAAGTATCAAATAGTAATTTCCTATGGGCGGGAACTGCTTGGCAAGAAGAGAGTGACGGACTCAACCTACTCCGCTGCCGATAAACTCTTTGGCACCCAAGGCATCACCGAGCTGACAACCACTTATGGTTATTATGGCATGCTTGCATGCGCATTAAATGCTTTTGAGGTTATGCCTGAACCGGGAAAAGAAACACTTTCCGGATAAAATTAAATCCTAGGGCCTATGCCAGTATGGAACTTACTTCGTTGTATTCCTCTTTTGTGAGTACAAACTCTGCAGTTGCGGCATTAGAAACCACTTGCTCCGCCGAAGTAGCACCTGCTATCACTGAACTTATTTCATCCCTAGCAAGAAGCCATGCAAACGCTAGGTCTAGAACCGTTTTTTCCCTTTTACTACTGAAAGAGTCTAATTTTTCTATCAAATCAAAGTTCTCTTCAGTAAACATTCCTCTGTCATTTACCCCAAGTCTAGTCCCCTCGGGAATATTTTCTCCTCTGCGATACTTTCCTGTTAAGAATCCATTTGCCAATGGGTAATAGGGCAGAACTCCAACATCATATTTTTGACAAAATGGCAAAAGCTCTGACTCTATTGACCTTTCCATCATGCTGTAATGTGGTTGAACACTGACAAAGGAGTTGATACCAACGGACCGAGAGGTCCAGACAGACTCGCAAACCTGCCAAGAGGAAAAATTGGAACATCCGAAATACCTTATTTTCCCATCACGAACCAAATCGTCTAGAGCCCGAAGTGTCTCCTCAATCGGAGTATTATCATCCCACCAGTGAATTTGGTATAGATCTATATAGTCAGTCTGCAAGCGGGCTAGGCTAGCATCAATTTGATCCATTATATGGATCCGAGAATTACCTGCTTGATTGGGGCCCTCTGCCATTCTGCTCGACACTTTTGTCGCAAGAACGACGCCATCTCGACGGCCAACTAGTGATCTTCCAATGTACTCTTCAGAAAGTGTAGCGCCATAACTATTAGAAGTATCAATAAGATTAATCCCAGAATCAATACATTGGCTAATCACTCGGTCACTGGATTCAAAGTCTAGCCGCTGGCCAAAATTGTTTGTTCCCAATCCAATCTCAGAAACCTCCAACCCTGATCCTCCTAGCTTTCTATACTTCATACCCTAATTGCCTCCTGAAAATATTCTGCGCCAATTTATGTGATTTGCTCTGGTCGTGACACAAAAAAATCGCCTTCCTTGGAAATCCTTAAAGCGAAATCATGTGAATCAATATTTAAAGCCATCTCCCGATCCTCTGAAGGCCACTGGGGAGTTTGTGGGTCATCATATTTCTGAGACTCTTGTCCCACCATGATAAGAGATCTAACTGCCTCACTATCAGGCCTCCTACCCTGAATCAAATTCCTTAAATACAGAGCGCATTGCTCGTCTTCATCTGCCCTTTCCACTCCTTCTGACCCCATCGCTACCAGTGTGATTTTCGATGGCTCATGAGCCATTAACGCCCGGACTGTGGCTGATGCAACCGCAAGAGATCCCCCATATATGAGATCAGCCTCAGAAGCGTTAGTAACCCCTACTGTCCCGGCACGTGTAGATTGAATTATAGTTTTACCTTTTAGGTCTTCCCCTATTAACTCAAATGGAGAATTACCATAATCAAACCCATCCGGTCTTTTTCCTCCCACCTCACCCATAAGAACGTCTCCAACGCCGTTGGACTTTAGCTCAAAAGCTTCCTCTATTTCCGCTACCAGAATTATCTTCTCAGCTCCCATCTCAAATGCAACGGCTTCAGTTGTAAAACAGCGAAATACATCTATGATCACAGTAATTCCGGTCGCCCTGCGGGCCCCTTCTATAAGACTAGAAACAGTTATATCCAAGAAATATCCTTTTATTGGTCCTTTACAAATTCTCTGAATTCCAATGGAAGAGTGAATGTTATGTTTTCTTCTTCACCACCCATAGGAATCACCTCTTCAGGCATTAACTTCTCAATAATCTCCTGAACAAGCGTGTCAGGGGTAGATGCTCCCGATGTTATACCTACATTTTCCACATCTCGAAGCCAATCAAAGTTAAGTTCCTCCACTCCATTAATTAAGTAGGCATTCACTCCCCTACTTTCGGCAACATCCCTCAGTCTATTGCAATTAGAGCTATTGCTAGCCCCAATAACCAAGAAAAGATCCACATGATCAGATATTGCCTTCACTGCATTTTGCCTATTCGTTGTTGCGTAACATAGGTCATTACGAACCAAAACATCATTGAATGAATCCTTGATAGTGTCAATGGAGCGTTGGGTGTCATCAACAGACAAGGTAGTCTGAGTTAAAATTGCAACCGGAGTGTCTTTATCCCACCCGAGACTGGGACCACTCTCTCTGTCATCCACTAACTCCATATCTGACTGCCCCATCGTGCCCTTTACCTCTTGATGTCCTCTGTGGCCAACAAGAACTAATTTACGACCTTCCCTAGAGTATTTCTTAGCTTCATTATGGACTTTTATCACTAGAGGGCAGGTAGCATCTACTACCTCCAGATTTCGTTTCTTAGCCTTCTGAAAATCTGATGGTGGTGAACCGTGAGCTGAGAAAACAACTCGAGACCCTCTAGGAATTTCATCCACATCCTCAACCGTTATTGCACCTTTATCCTCAAGATCTGCTACCACATGGGGATTGTGAACAATCTGGTGCTTCACGTATATGGGTGCCCCATATTTTTCAAGGGCAAGTTCCACCAAGTCAATAGCTCTGACAACCCCAGCACAAAACCCCCTTGGAACACCTAAGTACACCTTCATAGTTATGAAAAACCTCTACCAGAATGCAAACCCGGACCAACAAATTCACGAATCAAAAAAATAGTAGCACAGGTTCCGGACGGGCGGAGAAACAGTGATAGGACATTAGCACATGTGGTTTAGTGGTCTATTTGCGTTGTATACTTCCATGAATCACTAATAGAACGGAGATTTCTCTTGATTAAACTGGCCCAGAGAATGAGCCGGCTCGGCACTGAAACAGCATTTGAGGTTCTCGCAAAAGCCCAGAAACTAGAGGCTCAAGGGAAAAACATAATACACCTCGAAATTGGGGAACCAGACTTCGAGACGCCAGAAAATATCGTCAGAGCTGGTCGTAAGGCACTACAGGATGGATTTACTTCATACAACCCGTCTCAGGGTTATGGAGATCTGAGGGATGTAGTGGCTAAGGAGATATCTAAATCCAGAGGTATCGAGGCAAGCGGTGACAACATCGTCATAACCCCTGGCGGGAAACCTATCATGTTTTTTGTAATTATGGCATTGATAGAGAGTGGAGACGAGGTCCTGTACCCAAATCCAGGATTTCCAATCTACGAATCGATGATTGAATTTTGCGGTGGAACCGCTGTCCCCATGCAATTACATGGCGACAAGGATTTCAACATAAATGTTGAAGAGGTCAAGAAGCAGATAACACCCAATACCAAGTTGATGATAATCAACTCTCCAAACAACCCATGTGGCAGCATCATCGGGGAGGAAGAGTTAAGTGAGCTAGCCATACTAGCAAGAGAAAACGACATCCTGATTTTATCTGATGAAATATACATCAGATTTCTCTATGAAGGGGTCCATAGAAGTATCGCTACATTTCCAGGAATGATGGACCGTACAATCATCTTGGACGGATTCTCGAAAACATATGCAATGACAGGATGGAGAATCGGCTATGGACTATTCCCTGAGGAATTAGTCGAACCAGTCTCTCGCTTAGTAACAAACAGTGTTTCCTGCACAGCTAGCTTTACCCAGATTGCTGCGGCCGAAGCTCTAGTAGGTTCACAAGATAAACCTTCAGCTATGGTTGAGGAATTTAAAAAAAGAAGAGATATAGTAGTAGCTGGACTAAACGAAATAGAAGGCATTGAATGTGCTACTCCAAAAGGGGCATTCTATGCTTTCCCAAAGGTCGATGGTACTGGCATGTCAAGCGCAGAATTCTCCAACAAGCTTCTTGAGGAAGCTGGAGTTGCCGTTCTCGCAGGAGAATCCTTTGGCAGATACGGATCTGGATATATAAGACTCTCCTTCGCCAATTCCACTGAAAACTTACAAGAAGCAATATTTAGAATTAAACAGTTCGTAGAATCCAACTCCTCATAAATTTCAGTCTCAAATCCTCTTATAACTGGCGAGTCCAACTTCCGAAGGTTAGAATTCGCATATACATATTCCTATAGCTCCGTTGCTGCTTGAACACAATCGGGGAAGGTAAGATTCAGTCGTGATAAGAATCGCTTTAGCTCAAATCAATTCAGCTGTTGGAGATCTAAGTGGCAACACGTCAAAAATATTATCCTATATAGATAAAGCCAAAGACCTCGATGTCGACCTGATAGCGTTCCCAGAGCTGGCAATTACGGGATATCCTCCAGAGGATCTAGTTTTTCGAAACCAGTTTGTTGAAGAGAACATGAAATGTTCCTCAGAAATTTCAGCCCACGCAAATGGAATAACCGCCATTTTTGGTTTTGTTGAATTAGACGACAAACTCTACAACTCAGCTGCCATAGCCAGTGACGGATGCATGAAGGGAACTCATAAGAAGATTTTCTTACCAAATTACGGCGTTTTTGATGAAGAACGTTATTTTGAATCTGGTAACACCTGTGCTGTCTTCACAATCAATGGGACAAAAGTGGGAGTAAATGTTTGTGAAGACATTTGGTATTCGAAGGGACCCGCCACAGTACAACGAGCTGCAGGAGCTGAACTCATTGTAAATATAAATGGCTCTCCCTTTCACGCAGGCAAGCGTCAAGATCGAGAATCAATGTTAATAGAAAGGGCCACAGACCACGGCCTATTTATCGCATATGTAAATCAAGTAGGAGGTCAAGACGAACTAGTTTTTGATGGATCCAGTGTAGTCATAGATCCAGAAGGAAAAGTTATTTCAAGAGGAAAATCTTTTGAAGAAGACTTAGTCATATGTGATATTGACATTACTCCATTGAGACAGGCACGTGAGAGGAATTCACAAGAATTTCAAGTGGATGGATTAGAGAATATAGGTAAACCTATTCATGAGTATATAAGTGAGGAAACCAACCAGCCCAAGAAAACTTTTAGTTCCAAAAACATTAAACCCTCATCGCACATAGAAGAAGTCAGAAAAGCCCTAGTACTCGGCACAAGAGATTATGTGAATAAAAGTGGCTTCCAAAAGGTACTAATAGCTCTTTCAGGAGGTATTGATTCTAGCCTAGTCGCCGCTATAGCCGCAGAAGCTCTCGGCCCAAATAATGTAGTCGGAGTGTCAATGCCCTCAGCGTTTTCTTCTGTGGGAAGTGAAACGGACGCGATAAAGTTAGCAAAAAACATTGGGATTCAAATTGAATCGATCCCGATAAGTAAGATTGTTGACTCAATGGAGTTAGCTCTAAAAGACCAGTTTCGGGATACCAATTGGGGAGTAGCAGAAGAAAACATACAATCAAGAATACGTGGGAATCTAATAATGGCCATGTCGAACAAGTTCGGGTGGATGGTACTTACCACAGGAAACAAAAGTGAAATGTCTGTTGGTTATGCCACGATTTACGGGGATATGGCAGGAGGATTTTCCGTAATAAAGGACGTTCCAAAACTAATGGTTTATGACCTGTGTAGACACATAAACGAAACCTCTCCATCAGCTGTGATACCCCAAACCGTTATTGACAAACCCCCAAGCGCCGAATTACGACCGGACCAGAAAGACACCGATACTCTTCCCGATTACGAAATCTTAGACCCCATTCTTGAAGCCTATGTTGAACGTGATAGTAGCTTTAAAGAAATAGTTGCAGATGGATTTGAGTCTGAAACAGTTGCCAACATAATTGCACTAGTAGACAGGAATGAATATAAACGCCGGCAATCGCCTCCAGGTATTAAAATAACACCGAGAAACTTCGGACGGGACAGAAGAATGCCCGTCGCAAACAAATTTAGATCATTCTAACCGTTTAAGCAGCCATTTTTCTGAGAAATCCGGATACTATGTCCACCATAATCACTAATGCTACATAACAGGTAAGTAAAACAATCACTTCATCGTAGTGGAACCAACTCATACTCAATCTTAATTGTCTTCCTAGTCCTTCAGCAGCAATAAATCCCACAACGACAGTTGTTCGTATAACGACTTCCCAACGATAAAGTATGTAGGTTAGGAGTTGTGGAAGTACATCTGGAAAAACACCATATAAAACAACTTGGGCAGAAGAAGCTCCGGATGATCGTAGAGACCGGATGGCTCGCTGGTCCATATTTTCAACAACTTCAGAGCATAGTCTTCCTAGTATCCCAAAATTATGAATCGCAAGAGCTAATGCACCAGCAACGATCCCTGCTTGCATTGTAAATACTATAAGCATTGCCCAGATCAACTCAGGGACACTTCGAGTAACGGTATATAAGGCCCTCAACAAATAGAATATAAGACTTGAAAACGGCCTTCTGATAGGAGAATTACCCTCCATAGCCAAATTTCTTGAGCCAGATGCAAAAGTTAGGAGAGCAACAAATCCGGCTAGACCGATGGCAAGAATACTGACCAAAAGAGTCCGAAAACTTAGAAACACTGCCCTGTACCACGATTCAAAAGACAGAAAAGCAGGATCAGACTGACCAGAAATTTGAGAATTATAGATATGTCTGAAATTATCTAATACCCCATTGAGTGATCCCCCAGAAAAAAATTCTAATAGGTCTGAGTCTTTTAAAACTATCGTCCACGAGGTCAACGCCAAAAAGCAAAAAAGTAAGAAAGAGCAAAAAGGCCATGAAAAGATTTTGGTATACATCATTCAGCCAAACTCCTCCGGAGCTTTGACCCCCACCAATCTACAGAAACTATCAGCGCTATAAGAAAATAAATAAGGACCCACACTTGACCGAATTGTAGATCTTGCATAGAGACTTCGATTTGGTATCCGATCCCCTGCAAACCTATAAAACTAAGAACGGCTGCAGAGCGGAGACAACACTCAAATCTGTAAAATCCGTAACTGAGCATATCCTTGTAAGCCGATGGAAATCTTCCATATAACAAGGTCTGGATATTACTAGCCCCCGAAGATTGTAGAGCTCTCAAAGGAGGTTGGGGAACATCGTTCAAAAAGTCAGCAAATACTCTGGCGAGTATCGCACCATAAGGGATTGCAAGAGCTAAAACCCCCGACATGGGGCTAAATCCAAATAGAATCGCCAATATCCAGGCCCAAATCAACTCATGAATGGAGCGAACCAAAGCAAGAAACATGCGCACCACTGAAACAGAAGTTATCCGGACGACGAAGGATCTAAATAGCGTGCCCGACGCTAAAAACGAAACAGGAATTGCAATAACAAGTGCCAAAAAAATTGCCGAAGTACCAAACGTAATGGTCGTCCACGTAGCTTGTACAGCTACAATCAAAAACTCCTGACTAAAATCCGGTTGCGAAAATCCCTTTAATATTTCATATATACCGGAAAGTCCAGAACTTCTAGGAATAGCCCTGTTCCAGTCTGCAATGTAAACACTAGTAAGAAAAGCTGTCGTCAAAATAATGACAACACCAGGCCTCCCAGTAATAACCTTCCTGACCACATTCACGATACTTACGCCCCTAATCGGTTGGGTGAACTGAATACAATTTTTCCAGATCAACTTTCGTTAGGTGATCTACACGCATGTCAAAGCTAACCTTTCCACTTTTTAAACCTATCACTCGTTCAAAGAACTGGGTCGTTAAATCGTAAGAATGTAAAGCTGCTATTAAAGTCTTATTACTAGGAGACGTAATATTTTCCAGTAAAGACATAATCTCAAAAGCTCTCGTTGGATCCAAAGATGCCACAGGTTCATCAGCAATAATAATAAGAGGATCCTGAACAATTAATCTTGCAACCGCTACTCGTTGTTGCTCACCACCAGAAAGCCGCGATAAGCGTTGATGCGTCTTATCGGATAAGCCAACCCTTTCCAAGGCGCTCGCACTTATATCCGAATCAATCGAGGAAAGCAGTGTCAGAATAGACCTCCATATGTTCCATCTGCCAAGATTTCCAGCCAATACGTTATTTCGCACCGAAAGTTCCTGAATAAGGTCGTATTGTTGATTAATAACGCCCACATACTCGGATAGCTCCGCCCCTGAATTCAGGTTCCTAGTATTCTCATTATGGAGAAAAACATCTCCAGCACTGGGTTTTATCTGGGCAGCAAGTAGGCGTAGCAATGTCGTTTTACCCGCCCCACTAGCGCCTAGTATCGCCACTCGTTCACCAGAGTCTACCGAAAGTGACACATTTTGAATTATCTTGGTATCTCCTAGTTCAAAACTGACGTTGCTCATTCTGTAGGCGAGTGTCATATCACCCTCTATTTCAAAATCCCCAAATTTCTTCCTACATCTTCTATTTGGGCATAATTACCATTTTCTGAAGCTATAAATTTCTTGGCCGAAAACAGTTCAAGTAGGTCTGCTCGATCGATCCCCAAAATGGCGCTAGTTGACATCTCAATAAACCCTTTTCCAAATTTATCTTCAACGTCGGGACGAATTGTCCAATTATAGTCAAAATAGGGGGGAGTCACATAAAACACTCCAATCTTTGATTCATCTACCTTGCCAGTGGAAACTGCCTTTTGCCAAACAGCTTCACTGAGTGCCCCAGCATCGGCTGCGCCTCCTTGCACTAATAGCCAGGTCTGATCATGAGATCCTGAAAACATGGGAGCTCCGTCAAAATCGGAGTCTGCATCGATTCCGTTTTCTGATAGGAAATGCCTTGGCATAAGATGACCAGACGTAGAACTCTCGCTGCCGAAGGCAAATCGTAGACCTTTAAGATCTTGCAATGTGACTACATCGACATTCTTATTGAAAACAAAAACACTATGGAATTTAGTATCTCTTTCCCTTTGGGCTATTGCCTGAGATCCAGGCACAGCCAACCGTGCCTGTACTCCGGTTAAACCGCCGAACCAAGCCATTTGCACATCCCCACGAGAAAACGCAGTTACAGTTGCGGCATAATCCGTAGTTGGTAAATATTCAACAACTACTCCTAGCTCATCTGAGAGGTACTTAGTGAACCCAGAATATCGACGCGTAAGATCCGAAACATTCTGGTCTGGTATTCCTGCAATTACAAAGGGTTCTTTTGGTTCATCACCTGACGAACATGCAAAAAGAACTAATGCACTCAATAGGAATAAACTAAGAATCGACAAAATTTTAACCATTGCTTGAAATCAACCTTTCGAAACGAATAAATGAATTGGAACCGTAATAGACTACTATAAGTAATTATTATTGCTCATATAATCAAAAATATATGCGGCGGCCAAAACATAAGTTTTATTTATGAGAGACCCTATTTATATCTATTGCCAAAATATTCAGAAGTCCTGATACTCAAATAGTCTCCATCTTCATAAAGATAGACGTTTACCACATAGGATCATAGAATGAGTGTCACTAAACAGGAGAATTTTTCGCATGATCAATAGGAACCGCTTAGTAAAAACATTCTGTGATCTGGCTAGTATTGACAGTCCCTCAGGGGAAGAAGAAGAGATGGCCCAGGAAATCATCACAAGGCTGGAATCTCTTGGCTTCAAAACAAAAAGAGACTCTTACGGAAATGTGGTTGCAGGTGACGGCAGAACTAATCCGATTTTGTTGTCCGCACACTTAGACACAGTAGAGCCGGGTCGTGGAATCAAACCCAGCATTGACGGCGACAAAATAGTATCAGACGGAACAACAATCCTAGGAGGCGACTGCAAAGCTGGAGTTTCCGCAATCTTGGAAGCTCTTGAGTCAGTGATAGAGGATGGCGGAGACTACCGACCAGTAGAACTAGCATTTACAAGAGAAGAGGAAATAGGTTTAGTCGGGGCAAGAAACTTAGATTTCAATTTGATAAACGCCAAAGAAGCGATCGTATTTGACGGCGAAGGCCCCGTTAGTCAGATCACAGCTTCTAGCCCGACATATATAGGCCTTGATATAGAAATTACAGGCAGAGCTGCCCACGCCGGAGTAGAGCCTGAAAAAGGATTGTCAGCAATACGAATAGCTGCGGAGATAATAACCAGGCTGCCACAAGGGCGATTGGACGAGAACACTACCTTCAATATAGGGAATATAGAGGGGGGCACCGTTAGAAATGCTGTTCCCGAAAATACAATTATCAAAGGAGAATTTCGAAGTACCAGCCTAGAAAGTCTAGATGGCCTTCGGGTTCAAATTGCTGACGTGATTAAGGAAGTACAGGATATATACCCTGAGGCATCGCTTGACGATCATCTCCACACTGAATTCGAAACCTACACTCTCACAGACGACGATCCCGCCACTTTAAGAACAAAGAAAGCGCTGGCAAATATTGGATTAACTCCCACAATGAAACCATCTGGTGGTGGTACGGACGGAAATGTCTTCCGACTTAACGGCATTAGTTCGGTTGTGGTTGGAATGGCTGATCACGGAATGCACACAGTCAGAGAATTTGTGACCATACCCGATTTGGTTGACGCAGCGCACTTGTGCGAAGCCCTTTTAAGAGATCCCGGAGACTAATCCCAATCATGAAAATCCAACTCGCTTATGGCAAAAATGGGCTATGCGTAGAACTCCCAGAAAATGTTGTCGTAATCGAACCCGATTATCTGCCTGCCCTACCTGATGAAATAGGTGCACTAAAGACGGCAATTAGAAATCCATTGAACAGTAAACCTTTGAGAAGAACTGTACTTGAGGACCAAACTGTTGGGATCAGTGTATGCGATGTTACCCGACCCATGCCAAGTAGCCGTGTCATTCCAGTAATATTGAATGAACTCTCTCATCTATCTCCAGATAATATAACCATATTTATAGCCACAGGAACACATAGAGCAAACGATGCCTCAGAGTTGGAATCAATGCTCGGGAAAGAAGTCATCAATTACGGCTGCCGAATAGTCAACCATGACGCGTTCAATACAGAAACCATTCGATCAGTCGGACAAACTTCAAGAGGAATCCCCATATCAATAAATAAGGATTGGCTCGAATGTGATTTCAAAATAACAACCGGTTTCGTCGAGCCACATTTTTTCGCAGGTTTCAGTGGCGGCCCTAAAATGATCGCCCCGGGGCTAGCTGGGTTCGAGACAATTATGAACCTTCATAATGCGGATATGATTGCTAGTCCATACTCCAAATGGGGAGTTACAGAAGGCAATCCAATTCACGATTCTATCCGAGAAATAGCTAAAATCGCACCTTCGGATTTTAGTATCGACGTAACAATAAACAAGGATCACGGTATAACAAGCGCATACGCGGGTGACATGTTCGATGTGCACAAAGCAGCGTGCCGATTCGCAAAAAGTACTGCAATGCAAAAAGTTGATAACCCATTTGACTTAGTGATAACTACTAATAGCGGGTATCCACTAGACATGAATCTTTATCAAACGGTCAAAGGCATTTCTGCTGCCTCACAAATTGTTAGAGACGGAGGAGGAATCATATGCGCTTCAGAATGCTCCGACGGAATTCCAGAACATGGACTCTACAAAGAACTCCTGTCCTCAAAAAATTCACCTAAAGATCTCTTGGATTTAATTGAATCTCCGGGTCACGACCGACATGACCAATGGCAAGTGCAAATCCAAGCGCAGATACAAATGAAATCTGATGTATATCTGAAATCAGATAACTTGACACCAAACCAAATCAGAGAAGCTCATTTACATCCAGTCGATGATATATCTGAAACAGTGTCCAAATTGATGAAGGACAAAGGAAATACCGTCTGTGTCCTCCCCGAAGGACCTCAAACAATCCCTTATATAGGTTGAAGGGAACCGACAGATTTCTTCTCATCAGTCCCCATCATCATTAAGCTAAATACATTGAAAGTCTGGCGAATAAGTTACGCTACTTCCACAACGGCTCCAACTTCTTCAAGCTCTTTTTTGAGACTTTCAGCATCTTCTTTACTGGTATCTTCTTTAATAGGGGCAGGAGCACTCTCTACGAGATCCTTTGCTTCCTTAAGCCCTAAAGACGTTGCCGCCCTTACCGCCTTAATAACGTTTATCTTCTGATCACCTATCTCTTTTAGAGTGACTGTAAACTCTGTCTGATCATCTGATCCTCCTGCATCACCTGCTGCTGGAGCTGCACCTGGGGCAGCTGCTACAGCGACAGGCGCAGCCGCGGCAGCGCTTACGCCGAACTCTTCCTCTAGATCTTTAACAAGACCAGCAAGCTCAATAACAGGAAGCTCTTTGATCGCTTCTAAAATTTCATCCTTCGATAGTGCCATTTTGTCTCTCCTAACTTATTCTAAAATAGAATCTAATTTTTACTGTTACCCCTGTTGAATCCTTCCATTCAAGACGGTGACTAGCCCGGTAATCGGACCATTCAATACTCGTGCCGTACCAACAAGAGGACTATTAAGTGTGTAGACCAAACCTGCCAGCTGGCCATAAAGTTGACCAACTAGTTTAGACACTAGCTCATCTTTTCCTGGAAGAGATGCTAGCTGCTTTATTTGCGAAGTATCTAACGATTGGTTACCTATTAAGGCAGCCTTTAGTTCAATATCGATTCCGCTATCCCGAATAAAATCCGAAATCACTTTTGCTAGGACTTGCTCCTCACCATAGCCAAAAGCTATCCCTGTAGGGCCGTCAATTAATTCATTAATTTCGGGCCATTCCTTCTCATCTGCCGCAATCTTAAGTAAGGTATTTTTTACAACCTTGAATTTGACCCCATTTTCTCTTAGCACAGTTCTAAAAGCGCTAATCTCTGAAACATTTAACCCAGAATAGTCAGTTGATATAGCAATGGAGCAATCCTCCATCAACTGCTTTAACTCTTCTATAGCCTCTGCTTTTCCTTCCGTGGGCATAAAACTCTCCCAATTACAATCGTCCAATAAACCCGGGACAAAAAAAATCCGGGTGCAGACCCGGATTACTTTGCAATGTTCCTTTTAAGATATCATTGTAAGGCTCACCTATGCAGGCTGGAATTTTAATCTGTCAAACAGAGCCCACGGTCTACGGCGCTTAATCTATTCTACTGTGATGGCCCCCAAAGAGGCAACATCAATAGGAACACTCGGTCCCATTGTTGACGTGAGAAAAGCAGATTTCAAAAACTGCCCTTTCACCCCTGAAGGTCTTTGCCTCAGTATCGTATCCATAAGAGTGCTCAGATTCTCAACAAGCTGTTGCTCTTCAAAACTGGCTTTGCCTATCAGGCTGTGAATTATTGAGGATCTGTCTAATCTGAACTCTACTCTTCCTCTTTTGGCTTCCTCAACCGCTCTCCCTATGTCTTCAGGTGGTACTACTGTCCCAGTTCGAGGATTGGGCATAAGGCCTCTCCGACCGAGTATTTGCCCCAGTCTACCAACTTTTCCCATCATGTCAGGAGTTGCTATGGTGACGTCAAAATCGAGCCAGCCATCCTGGATATCTTTTACCAGATCATCATTCCCAACATGGTCTGCTCCAGCCTGTCGAGCCACATCCATTGCATCCCCTTGGCAGAAAACCAGTGTTCTTACAGTTTTACCCACACCATGGGGAAGAAGAGCCACTCCTCTAACCATTTGATCGGCGTGTCGAGGGTCTGCTCCGGTTCTTAAATGAATTTCAACTGTTTCATCAAACTTAGCCGTAGCATTTTTTTTGACGATAGAAACAGCCTCTTCTGTAGAGTAGTTTCTGTCTTCATCAACTGACGATGAAGCATCGTCATATCTTTTACCGTGTTTCACCATATTAATTCTTACTACTCCAGTTTCTCCGAAATTCGGCCTATCTAACCTGTATGCCCATACTTCTGGCAGTTCCTTCAATAATCTTGATGGCGCCTTCTATATCAGCAGCATTGAGGTCTTTGATCTTCGTTTCCGCTATTTCCTTAACTTGATCTCGGGATATAACAGCTATTTTATCAATAAGTGGATTTCCACTACCCTTTTCTACACCCGCGGCCTTCCTAAGTAGATCTGAGGCAGGTGGGCTTTTAGCTATAAAATCGAATGATCTGTCTTCATAAACCGTTATTTCAACTGGAACAATAGAGCCGGCTAGAGAAGAAGTTCTCTCGTTATACTCCTTTACAAAACCCATGATGTTTACACCATGCTGCCCTAGAGCAGGACCAACTGGGGGAGCCGGAGTTGCTTTTCCAGCCTCTATTTGAAGTTTTATTAAACCTATGACTTTCTTAGCCAATTTTACCTCTAATCAATGTATCCCTTGACACTACTATGCTTTTTCAACCTGCAGAAAATCTAACTCTACAGGAGTTTCCCTACCAAAAAACGAAACCAATACTTTCACCTTTGCCCGGTCTGGATACACTTCGTCAACAGCTCCCATAAAATCCACAAATGGGCCCTCCGTTATACGAACCGTCTCACCCTGAGCAAATCCAACTCGAACTCTAGGTTCATTTGAATCTATTTGATTGAGAATATTATCGACTTCATGCTGTTCTAAAGGTACCGGTTTGGGTCGGTTGTCACTTTCATCTTCTGCTGAAACAAACCCAGTCACGCCCGGGGTGTTGCGAACAACAAACCAACTTTCGTCATCCATTTCCATTTGTACCAGAATGTATCCAGGAAAAACCTTCTTTGCGACAGACTTCTTTTGACCGTCTTTATACTCTAATTCTTCCTCGGTCGGAACAACTACCTGAAATATCTTGTCACTGACATCCATTGTCTGTATTCGTTGATCAAGATTCTTTTTTACTCGATCTTCTTGACCTGAATAGGCATGGATTATGTACCAGCGTTTCTCTTCCACCTGTTCTTGTGTCATAAAAACCTCCGCCAAGACATCCTAAAGAATTCGTCCGAATATCCAGCCGAATATCAAATCTGCAGCTCCCAAAACCACTCCAATAACCACTGAAACCGCTAAAACCATAAGAGTCAGCCTTAGGGTTTCATTCATACTAGGCCAAGTGACCCTACGAAGCTCTCCAACTACCTCGCCAAAGAACTTAAATCCTCCACCTCTGCCGGTATTCCCGGTACGAAACCTGTCTTGCAAATTTATCTCACTTCCCTATGGAGAGTATGTGTCCTACACCTCGGACAATACTTCTTTAGTTCCAATCTTTGAGGGTCGTTCCGACGACTTTTGTTTGAGTTATAAGTTCTTTGCCTACAGTCTACGCAACCAAAAGTGACTAATATCCTGTTTTCTCCCCGACGAGCCATTTTAAAAATCCTATGTGAAAATAAGGAAAAGAAACGGCCAGACTATCAGATTTATTTCCGAGGAATCTGACCGTTAATTCTTCTTCAGCCAGTTACCTTGGTAATTACACCAGATCCAACCGTTCTGCCCCCTTCTCGAACAGCAAATCTAAGCTGCTCATCTAGCGCAACAGGAGTTATAAGGCTAACTTCCATTTCAATATTATCTCCCGGCATGACCATCTCCACGCCATCAGGGAGTTTTATATCACCCGTGACGTCAGTTGTGCGAATATAAAACTGTGGCTTATACCCGTTGAAGAAAGGGGTATGCCTGCCACCTTCCTCCTTACTGAGAACATACACTTGGGCCTCATATTCTGTATGTGGTTGTATGCTTCCTGGCGCACAGAGTACTTGACCTCTTTCGATATCTTCTCTGTCTATACCACGCAGCAGAACCCCTACAGCATCACCAGGCTCCCCAGTTTCCAAAGTCTTATGGAACATCTCTACGCCAGTAACCGTAGTGGTGTAGGTATCTTTGATTCCCACAACTTCTATCTCATCACCAACGTTCACGATGCCTTTTTCGACTCGACCGGTAACAACGGTACCTCGTCCTTTAATTCCAAAAACGTCTTCAACCGGCATCAAAAACGGCTGGTCTTTAGGCCTATCTGGAACTGGAACATATTCATCAACAGAATCCATAAGTTCCCAAATACCTTTGCCCCATTCGCTATCGCGTCCCTTATCTTCAGCTTCAAGGGCGTTCAAGGCACTCACCCTGACAAACGGGATGTCATCACCTGGAAATCCATACTCTGTGAGCAATTCTCTCATTTCGAGCTCCACAAGTTCGAGTAGCTCTTCGTCATCAAGCATATCAACTTTGTTTAGAGCTACTACTATCCTGGGAACTTCAACCTGCCTCGCTAAAAGTATATGCTCACGAGTTTGAGGCATGGGACCGTCCGGAGCACTCACAACCAGAATAGCACCGTCCATCTGAGCGGCACCAGTGATCATGTTTTTTATATAGTCCGCGTGTCCTGGGCAGTCAACATGAGCATAGTGCCTGCCTTCAGTTTCATATTCCACGTGGGTGATCGCGATCGTAACTCCCCTTTCTTTTTCTTCGGGAGCGTTATCGATAGTGTCGAAAGCCCTGAAGTCCGCGAGGCCTTCAGAAGCCAGAACTGAAGAGATCGCTGCAGTAAGTGTTGTCTTACCATGATCAACGTGACCAATCGTACCGACGTTCAAGTGCGGCTTTGTCCTTTCGAATACCTGCTTAGCCAATTCCTATATCCTCCGCTAATCTGGAGCCCACAAGCAGATTTGAACTGCTGACCTCGTTCTTACCAAGAACGCGCTCTGACCGACTGAGCTATGTGGGCCCGTTTTTTATGTAGATACTCATTCGAGTACCTATTTATCCGGGCCGATCTATTTAACCACGAGCATCCGCTCCGTGGTGGAGGGTGTAGGATTCGAACCTACGTAGCCCTTCCGGGCGCCAGATTTACAGTCTGGTGGATTTAACCACTCTCCCAACCCTCCAAAAAAGCCATCCATCAGTTTAGCATAGGCTAGGATTGAAGAACGGCTCCTTACGAAAATCAGGCCAGCACCGCTACCGCGGTAACTAGCCTGTCATCGCCATACTATTTTAGTAAATGACTCTGTAACGGTCAATATACTCGTCACATCTGTAACCTCAATTAAGGAGTTACTATGTATTTATCAGCTTCAGAACAAACCACTACCTATCAAGAAAGCGTTTGTCTGCCTCCGACTGAACTATTTTCATTACTTCTATAACTGGAATACCGACCTGTTCGGCAATATTTTTACAATCATCAAATTCAGGGGAAACAGAAATAGGTTTACCTTCGATTGATTTGATTTTCACACTACAGGTACCAATTGCCAAATCAAGCTCCTCTATGGAGCGTTCGGCAATAATTCTGTCCACTGGCCTAGTTCGAATGCCCAAAGATGACGTTTCCTTAAGAATCAAGCTGGCTGTTTCAGCTTCAACACCCGATTCAATTAACACTGAGAGCATTATTGCAGGTCTATTTTTTTTCATACTTATTGGGGTAGTCCAAACGTCCCTAACACCTGCCTTAGCTATCAAAGTTTGCTGCACGTATCCAATTATCTCGCCAGTGCTATCATCAAGGTTTGTCTCGAGCAGCTTCAAATCTGCAAAGACCTTTTCCTCGCCCAATTTTCCTACCGTCAAAGAGAGTGCATTAGGATAGGAATCTGGGTCTCGAGTACCAAGGCCATGGCCTACTGTTTCAATTGTCATTACAGGGGCTTGGAATTCAGCCACGGACCCCAATATTGCTGCCCCTGTAGGAGTCAGCATCTCTCCCGTAGAAGGCATATGGGTAGGGGGAGCATGAAATGGAGCAGAAGTCATAGCTAAAATTTTCTCGGTAGCAGGTGCTGGAACCATCAATCTCCCATGAGCAGTATTTACCGTCCCCGACCCTGTTGGCAGTGAAGAGCAAAATAGTTTTTCTATGCCCAGCATTTCAAGACCGACCATAACCCCCACCACATCCACAAGGGTATCTAGAGTACCCAATTCATGTAAGTGCACATGCTCAATATCCGACCCGTGTACTTTCGACTCCGCTTCCCCAATAAGGGAGAAAACCTTGCGAGACATTTCTTTGACATTGGAACTAAGAGTGGACTCTTCCACTATAGAAACAAAGTCCTGCCACCTTCTTGATCTCTCTGCCTCAGAATCTAAAATTACGTCAACATGTGTCCCTGAAACTCCGTTCCTTTGGGCTTTACTCTCCTTAAAAGTGATTCCTTTCACATGAAGAATATCCACAATTTCTTCAAGGAATTGCATTTTGAGACCAGCATCGATTAATGATGCTATAAGCATGTCGCCGCTGGCTCCACCAAGAGCTTGGACATAGGCAACCTTCAAAGAAGTAACTCCCCAGGAAACTTGATTTCGAAACCCTACTGCGTCAAATTAAACATATTCTGGAGACCCGTATTTGACAGCCTAGAAATTCAGGATGCAGGGGCACCTAAGGAAGCTGGCGATATCGCCTCTATGGTGATTCCGTCATCTTCATTAGCGTCAACAATCGCTGTGTCAGCAGGACCAAGCTCTCCATTCAAAATTTTATCCGATAACTTGTCCTCAACATGATCCTGAATAATGCGACGCAGCGGCCTAGCTCCAAATGTCGGATCATATCCATTTTCCGCCAACCACTCCTTGGCATTATCTGTGAGTTCCATCGAGATACCTTTCTCAAGAAGATTTGATGAAACCTCAACCATTAAGATATCCACTATATCTTCCATATGTTCCCTACTCAAAGAGTGGAATACAACAGTGCCATCAATACGATTGAGAAATTCAGGTCTGAAGAAGTGCTTAACTTCATCAAGGACATTATCTTTCATCCTTTCGTAAGCTTCCTTCTCCCCTTGCGCAGTATCTGTTCTAGCGTTGAATCCAATTGATCGGTCCTGTCTAATTAAATCCGATCCAATATTGCTAGTCATAACAATAATAGTGTTGCGAAAATCCACCTTTCTACCTTTTGAATCGGTTAGATGACCGTCATCAAATATTTGTAGAAGGATATTGAAAACCTCAGGGTGAGCCTTCTCGATTTCATCCAGCAATATGACACTGTAAGATTTTCTACGGACTGCCTCGGTTAGCTGCCCACCTTCGTCATAACCTATATATCCAGGAGGAGCTCCAACTAAGCGAGCAACAGCATGCCTCTCCATGAATTCAGACATGTCCAGTCTAATCATCGCATCTTCGCTACCAAACAAAAATTCAGCGAGCTTTTTTACTATATAGGTCTTGCCCACACCAGTCGGTCCTAAGAATATAAAGGCCCCTGTTGGCCTTTTAGGGTTCTTCAGACCTGATCTCGCTCTCCGTACAGCTTTAGATATGACCTGAATTGCCTCATCTTGACCAATAACGTTTTCGTGGAGAACTTTCTCCATGTTAATCAATCTTTCGCTCTCAGTCGCAGCGAGCCGTGTGACAGGAATGCCTGTCCACATACTGACGACTTCTTCAATGTTCTCTTCCTCCACTACCGGCTGGTCTTCGCCCCTCTCTTCCTCCCACTCCCTTTGGAGAGTTTCAAGTTTTTCACTGAGGCCCATCTCACGGTCCCGAAGTTCTGCAGCAAATTCATACTGCCTTCCCGAAATAGCCTCATCTTTCTCCTTGCGAACCTCTTCCAACATTCTGGAAACTTCTTTTACGGATAATGGTGCCGAGCTAAAATTTATCCTGACCCGTGAAGCTGCCTCATCTATGAGATCGATAGCTTTATCAGGTAGGAATCTATCAGCTATAAATCGAGAAGCTAAACTAGCAGCTGACCGCAACGCGTCATCTGAAATCTCCAAATTGTGGTGTTCCTCGTATTTCTCCTTAACACCCCTCAAAATATCCACTGTTTCATCGACTGAGGGTTCTTCTACTCTAACTGGCTGAAATCGCCTTTCCAAAGCAGGATCTCTCTCCACGTATTTCCTGTAGTCATCCAGGGTTGTGGCTCCTATGGTCTGCATTTCGCCCCTCGCTAAAGAGGGTTTCAATATATTTGCCGCATCGACTGCACCTTCAGCCGCGCCAGCGCCCACCATAGTGTGTATTTCGTCAATAAACAAAACACAGTTCCCTGCACTTTTGATCTCCTCGATAACTTTTTTTAGGCGCTCTTCAAATTCTCCTCTGTATTTTGTACCTGCTACCAAAGAACCCATATCCAAGGTAACCAGCCTTTTGCCCTGCAAAGTTCCAGGCACGTCATCGGAAGCAATTCTCTGAGCCAATGCCTCGACTATAGCCGTTTTACCGACACCTGGCTCGCCTATTAATACAGGGTTATTTTTGGTCCTTCTGCTGAGAATCTGAGTAACTCGTTCAATCTCCTTTTCTCTACCCACTGTGGGGTCCAGTCCACCTTCATTAGCACGATCTGTCAGGTCAATTCCTAGTTGATCCAGTGTTGGGGTTTTAGTTGTGGCACGAGAACCTCCCTTTGTCTGAGAAGATGAGCCTCTTCTGCTCAATACACTGCCCGTCTCACCCCTGACTTTATCTAAAGTTACTCCTAGGCTCTCCAGTACTCCGGCAGCGACACCTTCTCCTTCACGCATAAGACCGATCAGTAGATGCTCTGTACCGATATAGTGATGATTTAGTCTTCGGGCTTCATCAACTGCAAGCTCAATAACTTTTTTTGCCCTCGGCGTCAGTCCAATTTCGCCGGAAGAAGTAGATTCTCCTTTACCGATTATAAATTCCACCGCGGACCTAATTTTGGTCAACTCGATGCCTAGTCCGGCGAGAACTTTTGCTGCCGTTCCATCACTTTCCCTAACGAGCCCAAGCAATATATGCTCCGTGCCAATGTAATTGTGATTAAACCGCTGCGCTTCCTCTTGGGCAAGTGAAAGTACTCTTCTAGCTCTCTCAGAAAATTTCTCAAATCTACTAGCCATATAGGTTGACTCCTGAAGTCTTATTCGTCTTCGTGGCCATAATCGTCGTCTGCAAAAGTATGGTCCCCAGAATCAGTCTCATCCGCCTGTTTCAAAGAAAGACCCAATCTCTTTCTTTCCATTTCTATTCTCAAAATCTTTACCTTGATCGCGTCACCCTCTGAAACCACCTCTCGTGGGTGAGTCACAACCGCATTCGTAAGCTCAGTAACGTGGATCAAACCCTCTATAGAATCTTCGAGTCTAGCGAAGGCTCCAAAATCAGCAAGCTTGGTAACCGTCGCGCTAACAACATCACCGACTTGGTAACGATCATAAATCGTATCCCACGGCTCTGGTTGCATCCGACGAAGACTCAGGGCAATTTTCATTGTATCCCTATCTACGCGAAGGACATAAACATCAAGTTCTTGACCCACATTAACTATCTCTTCAGGTGAGTTCACCATCCCCCAGGAAAGTTCAGATATATGTATCAGACCATCAGCTCCACCCAAATCCACAAAGGCCCCAAAATTACTTATACCAGTAACCCTGCCTTTTCTTATTTCTCCTTCGTGCAACTCCTCGATGAGAGCAGCTTTCTGAGCTTCTCTCTGCTCTCGCATAGCAGACCTTTCAGAGAATATAGCCCTGTTTCTAGATCGGTTGACCTCAAGAACTTTCACGGTGAGTGGCGATCCAACAAATTCCGAACCCGCAGAAGAGTCTTCTGTATCACCTGCGTCTTCTGACGATTGATTGAAATTATCATGGGATATCGTCACTAACTGTGACATGGGAACAAAGCCTTGGACGTTTGCTACTTCAAGAATGCAGCCCCCTCTGTTGAAACCAATTATCTTGCCCTCAATAGTCTCATCAGCTTCCATGTACTTCTGTAGATCCCGCCAACCCTCTTCACCTTTAGCCTTATCGATCGACAATATAGGGCCGTCTTGTGAATCCGGCCTTATGACGAAAGCAATCAAGGGGTCTCCCTCATTGATAGCTTCCAACTGGCCTGACTCCAAAGTCCTCATCTCGTTAGGGGGTATGAATCCTTCCTCTTTATGCCCTATATCAAGATAAATGCCTTCAGGGTCCGCCCGCATAACCGTTCCCTCAACTATCTCGCCTCTTCTAAGAGACTTAAATTCCATTTCGTCTAGAAGTTGTTGCATGTCCAGAGGAGAATCGTCCTGAGTAGTTGGAGGCATAATATTTGAACCGTCACCAAAGTAGATTTAGCCAGAGGCTGGCACAATTATATGTAAAATCGGGTATGCAGGTAAAGGGAATAACATCCTTTATATCTGCAGATAGCCGATTTATGGCCTCTAGAAAGGAATACTAAAGTACTTAAATACTTCCTAATTACGACGTTGGCATATCTGGAATAAAGCTGTAATCACTAAGAACAAAAAAGTCCCCTGGCAGTGGCCTATTTTCCCACGCCGTTACCAGCGCAGTATCGTAGGTGCTGAAACGTTTCACTTCCGTGTTCGGGATGGGAACGGGTGGGTCCGCCTCGCCTGTACCACCAGAGGACAATTAATATTAACATGATAAGTAAAGTTTAAGAAGATCTAGTCAATTTGAATTGACCATTCTAGACTCGTTTGCTAGCATCCTTGTGGATAGTAGCGTTGAGCTGCTTGCTGTATTATATGGAAACTGGGCTCAAGCATTTAGGAACCCTATAGTGAAGGAGTAATGAAAGTGGCAACAACAAGCCTTATACAAGTATCAGAGGCCGCCGCAGACAAACTTTCTGAAATATTGAAAGAGCAGGGAGAAGACGGTGGAATGCTTCGAGTGATGGTCACTCCCACACCAAATGGCGGATTCCAGCACGTACTTGGAGTGGAAAGCGACCCTAAAGACGATGATATCGTGATAGAAGCTCACTCAATAAGCGTGGTGATTGATGGTGAATCTGCACCACTTCTAGAGGGTGCAGAAATAGACTATGTAGATGGATTAATGAGAAGTGGGTTTGTTATCTCTAATCCCAACATCGAAGCCACTGGCGGCGGATGCGGAGGAGGCGGTGGCTGCGCCTGTGGCGGAGGCGGCGGAGGCGGCGGATGCGGCGGCGGAGGTGGAGGCTGCGGCGGAGGCGGCGGAGGCTGCGCATGTGGCGGTCATTAGTCACTAGTTATTATTAATATAACTTCAACTAAAAAAGAGGCGGTGGATTCCGCCTCTTTTTTAGTTCTATAGAGCACCCAATCTCATGATCCTGCAATATCTCTCTGAATTTCAGCAAGACCCCATTGCAACAACGTTGTTCATAGGAATCATCATTATTGCAATAGTTGTCGCAGTAACGATCCATGAATTCTCTCATGCCATAGTCGCTGACCAGCTCGGAGATTTCACCGCGAGAAAATTGGGAAGGCTCACGTTGAAACCCTCAGCTCACTTAGACCCCATGGGTTCAATTATATTCCTGGTTGCTGGATTTGGTTGGGGAAAGCCAGTACCCGTTGTGCAAAACAATATCAAAAAACTTAATCCACAAATCGGACTTGCATTAATATCCCTAGTTGGGCCAGGTTCAAATTTTATATTCTCCCTTCTACTGGCAATCCTTATTAGATTTGAACTGATCCCTAACTCAGTATTAAACATAGACTTGGTGGCTTCATTTATCTTCATCCTAATTAATGTAAACATACTTCTGTGTGTATTTAATCTGCTTCCTTTACCTCCCTTAGACGGGTTCAAAGTAATTTTGGGAATTTTACCCAGTAGGTTTTCAAATTCCCTCTCACAAATGGAGAGGTACGGTGCCATACCATTATTTGGAATGCTGATCTTGGACATGACTTTCAACAGCATTAACATCTTCGGCACACTTATCGGTACGCCTGTTGGTTTTACTCTCGAACTGATGTTAGACATTACAGGTCGTGTATGATCTTCCGTACTCATGATTTATGTGAACTTTAAATAACTCAACCAGCCATAATATCGAAAATTCAAACATTCAATCTGAGAGGCACAAGTTGGAAAGAATAGCAGTAATTGGAACGGGACCCATTGGTACATCTATCGGCCTCGCACTAAAAAAAGTGGGCCTTAAAAATACGGAAGTAATAGGACAGTGTTCAGATCGGGATGTACTGTCAATTATAAAAAAAATCAATGCATTTGACGAAACAGTATCAGGAGTAGACGAAGCACTTGAAGAGGCACAATTGATAATTGTTGACTCGCCGGTGTCAGAAACCCGAGACATCCTTCAAATGATGAGCCCTCACCTCAGTGATGGGGCGGTAGTAACAGACACAGGAAATTCTAAGGTCCGATGTGCCGTTTGGGCAGAGGAATTCTTACCCAGTTCAATTGCATATATAGGTGGCAGACCTATTGTAAAAGATTATGACTTCAAGTTGGAAAGCTCGTCAGGAGAACTTTTCAAGGACAATCTTTACTGCGTTATGCCAAGTGACAGGGCCGATGAACAAGCTATTAAAACTGTGGTCAGTATGATTGAAGCAATGGGTGCGGTTCCGTACTTCCTTGACCCAGTTGAGCATGACAGTTATTCAGCTGCAGTGGACATATTGCCGATGGTTATATCCGCTGCCTACGTGAACACTACCGCCGGAAGCGATTCTTGGAAAGAAATGCACAAGACCGCATCCGGAGCATTTGATCAACAATCGTCAGCCTCCTCTGATGATCCTATTGATATTGAAACCCAGTGTCTTACGGTGTCACAACCCTTGATACATTGGATCGACCAAATGATACTCTCCATGCATAAGATAAGGTCTCAGCTAAACGAAGACAGTGATGATCTTATAGAATCATTTATAACAGCGTGGGAACAAAGGGCTAGATGGGAAACGGGTGCTATTGGGCTTGATGATAATCGACCAGCGCTACCGACGGCTGGGGAATCGATGGCATCCGTCCTTCTTGGGGACAAGCTTGCAAAAAGGTTCACTAAGTTAGGAGATGCTGACAAACGATCTTCCTGGAAATATCCGAGAACTCTATGATCAAAAAAGTTGCTGAAGCAAAAAAACTCCAAGGGATAATATCACCACCAGGTGATAAATCTATCTCACACAGAGCCGCCTTGCTCAATAGTATTTCCGTAGGGACGGCTCATGTTTCTAACTTCTGTGTAGGAGACGACCGATCTTCGATGCTTGGATGCCTTCAATCTCTTGGCGCCTCCATAACGAAGCATTCAAACTGCCCAGTATCAGGATCCAGTGAGTGCTTCGAAATCAAGGGGGAAGGTCATCAAGGACTAAGTGAGCCAGGAGACGTACTATTTGCAGGAAATAGTGGAACTACGATGCGACTAATTTCCGGTTTGCTGGCAAGCATGGACTTCTACTCAGTAATAACAGGAGATGATTCGCTAAGGAATCGCCCCATGAGAAGAATAACCCAACCCTTGGCGGAAATGGGAGCTGTCATTGAAGGACGAAACAATGGATCTCTTGCACCACTGTCCTTCCGTGGAGGTAATTTAAATGGCATTGAATACGATATGCCGGTGGCAAGTGCCCAGCTAAAGTCTTCGCTGCTAATAGCTGGCATACAAGCTGGAGGTGAGACCGTAATTCATCAGCCAGCGGAGTCCAGAGATCACACCGAGAGAATGTTGATGTCTATGGGAGGAAACCTAAAGTCTGAGGGACTTACTTTAAAAGTAGAGAAGTCTGATCTCAAAGCTGTCAATGTCAATGTACCCTGCGACATCAGTGGATCAGCTTTCTGGATGGTTGCTGGATGTTGCCATCCGAACGCATCTCTTCGATTGGAAAACGTCGGAATGAATCCCACGAGAACTGGAGTACTGGAAGTTCTCTCAAGTATGAACGCCAACATAATTATTGAAAATGAACGTATGGAAGGCGGGGAGCCTGTAGCCGACGTGACCGTTGAGAGCAGTGACCTGGTAGCCACAGAAATAGCTGGAGACATTATTCCTAGAGTAGTTGACGAGCTACCAGTACTATCACTTGCGGCATGTTTTGCTAAAGGCACCACAGTTATTGCAGACGCAGAGGAACTCCGAGTCAAGGAGTCAGACAGAATTTCCGCCACAGTACAATCCATCTACAAACTAGGAGGTGAGATAGAGGAAACCAGCGACGGAATGAAAATCACGGGAAGTGGCCTCCTGAACGGAGCCTCTGTAGAAAGTTTTGGGGATCACAGAATAGCAATGACCAATGCTATAGCTGGCATGATAGCGAGGGGCGAGACAATAATCGAAGGGGCGGAATCAGCCAGTGTTTCCTATCCTGATTTTTGGGACACTATAGAAAATATTCGATCCTAAATGACTGAGTCCAAACCTTTTCAAAACCCCATGCTAATAGTCCTTTCAGGCCCTTCTGGAGTTGGTAAAGACGCTGTACTTTCCAGGATGAAGGAAAGTCTGGATAATTACCATTTCACGGTCACTGCAACTACAAGAGAAATAAGGGAAGGAGAAATCGTAGGAAGGGACTATGATTTCTTATCGCGTGACCAGTTTGAAAAACTTGTATCCACCAAGGGATTCATCGAATGGTCAGAGGTTTACGGCAACCTCTACGGAGTTCCTAAATCACAGGTAATTAACGCTCTAAACGAAGGGAAACACGTCGTAGTTAAAATTGATGTTCAGGGCGCAAGAAAAATCCAAGCGTTGGCCCCGGATGCAATTTTCATATTCCTTTCACCACCTTCAATGGAAAGCCTTGAAAGTCGACTTACACAGCGAATGACGGAGTCTCCAGAAGCGTTGGCCATCCGCCTAGAAACAGCGAAACTAGAACTGCTGGAGTCTAAGTGGTTCAACTACACTGTTGTGAATGAAGACGATATGATTGAACAAACAGTACATAGAATCAAAGAGATTGTAAAACAGGAACTTTTGCTCAACCGAAATAGAACATACTTCATCGACACAGGACTAAAATAGATGTTTATTACAATGCAACATCTGTAAACCTAAGACTGAGATAAGTCACTGATAATACCCCGCAACACTTCCTCATCTTCAACGGTCTTTACTGGCAAGTTAAAACTGACTGAACTAGCATATCTTCCATAGGTAGATTTTATCTTGTCCGCTATCTGATCATGAGTACCTACAACGGCAAAATGGCCCAGCATTTCATCCGTTATCTCTGCTCCCATTTGATTCCATTCACCTTCTATGGACATTCTGTAAAGTTTCTCATGAGTATCGTTCCATCCATGCTCACGCATGACATCTGCATAGCTCCTCGTGGAGGCATAGAATGAGATACGATTTTTTGTTTCGATCTTATTTTTTTCCAATTCTTCTTCGTCGGAACCGGTAACTATAAATCCTCCCCCAGAAATTTCAATGTCCTCAATGGACCTTCCCGTCCTTTCAGCCCCTGCCTGTAAATTGGGTAAGACTACATTCTGGGTATATTTCTGGGTATTGAATGAGTGAAGTATTACACCATCACACAGCTCTCCTGCTACTTTCAACATATTAGGATTTACTCCCGCTATCGATACCCTTATGTCAGGATCATCTATCGGTCCCGGATTAAAAAAAGGTGACATCAAATTAAATGAATAATGATCCCCTGAAAAAGACAATTTCGTCCCATTCTGCCAACAATCCCATATATGCTTCATTGCGATTACGTACTCACGCATTCTTGGGGCAGGGGCAGACCACGGCATAGAAAAACGTCGAACTATATGACCTCTAACCTGGCTACCTAACCCCAGCGTAAACCTGCCACGTGACAAATTCTGTAAATCCCAGGCAATATAAGCTGTATCCATGGGGCTCCTTGCGAATGACAAAGCAATTGAAGTTTGGAGTTGGATTCTCTCTGTATGCTCTGCTGCCAAGACCAAAGGAAGATATGGGTTATGTCCGGTTTCTGATGCAGAGAAAATTTCGTAACCTTGTTCCTCAGCCGTTTTTGCAGCCTTGGATATCCCTTCCACAGAATATTCCTCATAGCTTGCCTGTACTTTCATATATTTACCTCGTTCCTCAAAGGATTTACAAGATCGTTTCCATGGATTTCAAACACTACCATCAATTGAGATATCTAAAACTGCTGGTTTCCCAAGTTGCAAAGCCGTTGTTAGAGCAGGAGCAATATCCTCTATGCTGTCAATTTCTTTAGCGTAAATCCCCATGGCTTCTGCGATTCTAGCCAATGGCATTGGATTAGGAAAATCCATTGCCAGATACTTGCTAGTCGGAGTCTCTTCTTGCAATACTTCATTTTTATAAACATCCATATTCAATTTCAAGATCCGATATGACCGATTGTTACAAATGATATAAACAACAGGAATATCTAAATTGGCAGCTGTCCATAGCGACTGCACGGTCATCATAGCGCTACCATCGCCAACAATGGCAACGACAGGTCTATTGGGATGAGCCAACTTAATTCCTAAGGAACCACCCATACCCCAACCCAATGCACCCCCTCTCTCACCATGAATAGACCCAGGTTTGTTGAAATTCATAGCACTGTGAATAGCCTGACGGGAGGTAACTGAATCATCTGCGATGACAACGTCATCAGGTAATATTTTTGCGACTTCCTGCATCATATCTTCAGCAGACATAAGAGTATTCAGATCGGGTACGGAATCCCCCGCATTGCTAGGAGAAATTTGAGATTCAGGCTCACCGCCCTCTTTCTTAATGTGGGACATCCGCCCTTTCACTTCTTCTCTATAGGCTCCCGTTATTGAGGCATAGATCGATTCATTTAGTTCCTGCAACGCCTTTTTGGGATCAGCAGCTATACCAATATCTGTTGGTTCACTTTTTCCAATTTCCCGCTGGGCGGAATCTATATGGATCAAAAAAGTTTCATCTGAAAGTGCGTGACCTTCAAAATAAAAAAATCCCGGAAATACATTCGTCCCTACTGCTATTACAACATCATTCTCAGACAACACAGACCTGCCGTGTGGGGTACCTGGCCCTATCAGCCCGAAATACAATGGATGGTCGGTTGGAAAATTCATCTCTGAATAAGATGTAGCGTAGACTTTTGCGCCGATCGACTCGGCCAATCTTACAGCTTCTTCCACACCACCTGACTGAGATAACCTATCTCCAACAATCAAAACGGGACTTGACGCTTTCACTAGCATATCTGTAGCGTCTGATATGGCCATTTCATCAGGTGGAATCCTAAAATATCCTTCAGCAGAAGGAACAATCTGCATTTCAGCCATACCATCTAAAGCATTTGCAGAAAACCCAACATAAACAGGTCCTGTGGGAGGAGTTTTTGCCTCTGTGAAGGCTCTACGCATAATCCCAGGTACCTGAGATGGCTCGGTTACTTCAACACTCCATTTAGAAAATAGCCTAACCATTTCAGAGAGATCAGATCTACCTTCCGCAAGCTTTCGGATGTCCTTATTTGCAGATGTCACCACCATGGGAGTTCCCCCCTCCTTGGCGTTGTGAAGCAAACTCAATCCATTGGCAAGTCCAGTTTCTATGTGGAGATTAACAAATGAAACTTGTCCTGTGGCCCGCGAATACCCATCAGCCATGCCCATGGCAGCACCTTCTTGGCTAGCCAACACATATTGCAAATCTGGATAATCTTCCAAAGCGTCAAGAATTGGACCTTCACTTGTCCCTGGGTTGCCGAATATATACTTAACACCCTCAGCCACGAGCATTTCCATCATAGCCTGCTTACCTGTCATTGCCGTCACTGCATACCTCCCTGATATCAATTGATTGAAATGGACCTATATATTCCTAGTCCATATATGGATTTTATGAAACGTTAAAGTTCTCTATAGATTCGATATACATGCAAACAATCCAAGATTCCGTGAGAAATGAATATTGCGGGAAGATGAGCGTTAATGCATCTTAAAATACTCTCAATACCAAATCAGTGAAACAATTCCGCGAATCATAACTCAGAGGTTTAACAACTTTCTATATAATGCTCTTCGTTCTCGTTTTAAGGATCTATTGGCAAGGAGCGGAATCATGACGTATGAATTTATTGACTACAAGAAAAAAGGTCACCTGGTGTATGTGACAATAGAAAGACCTGAACGACTGAATGCACTCCATCCACCTGCTAACCAAGAAATGTATGAGGCGTTCACAAACTTTAAAAATGATGACGATGCCTGGATAGCAATAATTACGGGAACCGGCGAAAGAGCTTTCAGCGCGGGTAATGACCTAAGGTACACCGCGGAAAACTGGCACGAGAGAGAAAGTCCAATTATTCGTGCCCCACTTGGTGGAATTACATCTGATTTTAACTGTCCTAAACCAATAATTGCCGCCGTTAACGGATATGCACTCGGTGGTGGGCTAGAACTCGCAATGGCATGCGATATTATCGTTATTGCAGATCATGCCGAGATCGGACTACCGGAGCCACGAGTGGGACTCATTGCGGGTGCAGGAGGGGTCCACAGACTACCTCGTCATATTCCGCTGAAACGAGCTATGGGAATGCTTTTAACTGCCAAAAGAATATCGGCAACTGAGGCATATGAGTTAGGCTTGGTTAATGAAGTCGTTCCCTTGGACAAGCTGATGGCGACAGCAGAGCGCTGGGCATCAGAAATTTTGGAAGCAGCGCCACTCTCCGTAAGGGCATCAAAACAAATGGCCTATGAGGGTCTAGGTTGGCCTCTCGACATAGCATTTGATAGGAAATATTCAGAGGAGGCTAAATTCATAGTATCCAATGATAGAAAAGAGGGGCCACTAGCCTTTTCTGAAAAGAGAAATCCAAACTGGACAGCTTCATAGAACGAGAGCAAGATTTAAATTCGCAAATATTAATAAACGGACAGGACTTCCCAAATGACAACGGATAATCGAATAACACTACCTACTGACATCTCGCCGAATAATTATCGTCTATCTCTTAGCCCGGATATGGAAAAATTTACTTTTGGTGGGGAGGTCCAAATAACGGTCGAAGTATCAAATACCACCAATGAGATTGTTTTGAACGCTGCAGAACTTGAGATCCAGAAAGTAGTGGTAAAAAGTAGTGAGGGTCAAGTTGGAATACGGGACTTCACCTTAAACGAAGAAGAAGAAACCCTAACGATTTTACTTGAGTCAGAAATTTCTCCTGGACCAGCAGAAATTTTTATACAGTTCATCGGGCAACTAAACGATAGGCTTCTTGGATTCTATAGAAGTAGATACAAGGATTCCCAAGGAACTGAACGTTACCTCGCAGCAACTCAATTCGAATCCACCGACGCAAGGAGAGCATTCCCATGCTGGGATGAACCCGAATGCAAGGCGACCTTCGATGTCACTTTGGTTATTCCTGAGGAACTTACTGCAATATCGAATATGCCGGTCATTTCTCAAACCCCAGTGGACCAAGGAAGGAGCTCTGTTAGCTTTGATACCACACCTGTGATGTCTACGTACCTTCTTGCTTTCATTGTGGGAGACATTTCTTGTATACAACAAGAGTCTAAAAGTGGAACTCTCATGCGCGTCTGGACCACAAAGGGGAAAGAAGAACAAGGAAGATTCGCATTAGAAACTTCGCTAGAACTTTTAGATTTTTATAATGAATATTTTGGTATCCCATTTCCGCTACCAAAACTCGACCACATAGCCTTACCTGACTTCGCTGCTGGAGCAATGGAAAACTGGGGAGCCATCACATACAGGGAGGTAGCTCTCCTTGTGGACCCCGACAACAGCTCTGCTGGAACAAGACAAATTGTTGCAGCTATCATTTCTCATGAAATGGCCCACATGTGGTTTGGAGACCTTGTCACCATGAAATGGTGGAACGACCTTTGGCTAAACGAAAGTTTTGCCTCATGGATGGGTGATAAGGCCGTAGACGCTATTCACCCAGAATGGGATATGTGGACACAGTTTCTTACCGCAGACACTGCCTCCGCCTTTTCGCTCGACGGACTAACTAATTCCCATCCAATAGAACAGGAAGTCAACAATCCCGCAGAAATTGGACAATTATTTGATGCCATCAGCTACAGCAAGGGTGGTTCGGTACTCAGAATGCTGGAGGACTATATAGGTGCCAAAGATTTTAGGACCGGAATAAGCGCCTATTTGAATAAACATTCATACGCAAACGCAGAGACTTCTGATCTTTGGAATGCTTTAGGGGAGTCATCCGGCAAACCCGTTTCCAAAGTAATGGATTCTTGGGTAAAACAAACTGGCTTTCCCGTGCTATCTCCAGCCAGGGAGAATGGACAACTATCTATATCTCAACAGAGATTTTTATACGAGAACATTTCTTCATCAATTGCCTCAGATAAAACTACGTGGTTTATTCCTGTCAAAGTAAGTTCTCAAGGAACCAAAGATATCTCTGCCGGTTTGATCGAATCCCCCAGGGAACCGATAGGCCTAAATGCTGGCTCTAATGAGTGGTTTAAATTGAACCCAGACCAAACAGGGTTCTATAGAGTTAACTATCAACCAAACGATTTATCAAAACTGGAAAAAGCAATTCAAAATGGCGATATAAATGGGAAAGATCGCCTAGGACTTCAAGGCGATGCCTACGCACTTTGCAGAGCAGGATACTCATCAGCCTCTTCTTTTCTCCGTTTGGCTAGAGCCTACTCAAAAGAGACCGAAGCGCCCGTACTGTCCGATCTGGCCAGTGGGCTACGGGGAATAGAAAACTTAATAGAGGAATCTAATTTTCATAGTGCTTACAGGGAATTTTGCAAAAGCATTTTCAAAGACATAGCCGAAAAATCAAGCTGGGATAAAAAAGAGGGCGAAGGCCATCTTCAAGCTCTGTTAAGAAGCACAGCATTATCAAATTTAGGCCATTATGGAGATGAGAATACCCTTAATCAGGGATCCGCAAAGTTTTCCGCATATGCAGAAAATCCGGACGCTGTGCATCCTGACATCCGCTCAGTAGTATTTAACATGGCCGCCCAAATAGGAAAAAGAGATACCTACGACCTAATGTGGAATTTGGAAAAAGCCACTGAATTGCAGGAAGAAAAGGTACGCTTTCATTCCGCCCTCACGAATTTTTCAAACACTTCCCTCTTAAATGAAACCCTTGAAAGATCCTTAACAGACGATATACGTGTGCAAGACACAATCAGGGTAATAGTTTCAGTGGCTTCCTCAGGTACTGGTAGGTCATTAGCCTGGGATTTCGTTAGAAACAACTGGGATGAATTGGATCGAAGATATGGAGATGGAGGTTTCGCTTTGATGAGGCTAGTGTCTCTTGTTTCAGGATTTTCATCTCTTGAAAGACTTGAAGAAGTGGAACTCTTCTTCTCAAACAACCCAACTCCAGCTGCGGAGAGAACTATAGAGCAAGCCAAAGAGAGAATACGACTGAACTCCGCATGGTTAGGTAAATATTCAACTGAAATTGAAGACTTTTTAGGATCTTTTTAGGTCACTCTATAAGTTTCTTCCGTCAATCTTGACCTCTGCATGGATACGTAACTATCTATGCTCAGGTTTGGTTTGAAGTTGTTTATAACATTGTGGGCCTGTGTAGAATCTCCAGCTAATAGGTCAATAACGGTGGCAGCCATTGCTTTCGCCGGATTTATTACGGCCTGAGTGTAATCCTTAATAACGTAATCGACGCCATGACCTGACCCTGTAGCAGCTCCAGTATAGGGATGAATGACTGGCATTACCTGGCTCAAATCACCCATATCTGTACTGCCTCCTCTATTCACATGTGAGGGATTTTGTCTCACATTCTCATCCCCTACCAAATCCGCGGCATTCTGGCTAAACATTTCCATCAAATGTTCATTATTGATCAAAGGCATATAACCTGGGAGAGTAACTATCTCTACCTGTCCCCCAATGGCAAGAGTCCCAGCCCTCAGGCATCTGTCCATCTTTTGATTTGCATCATCTATCGCATCCCAGGTTCCACCCCTCACCCGACCCTCATATTTGACCTCTGCTGGTATAGAACTTACCGATACTCCTCCAAGCGTCATAATCCCATGAAGCCGTATAGTATCTTCATTTCTTAAAGTTTCCCGCTGCGCATTCAAGGCATTAAGCGCAACATTTGCTGCCTGCAATGCGTTAATACCAGCATGTGGCGCTCCACCAGCGTGGGAGGCTCTACCGAGAAAGCGAATAAATTTGACGACATGTCCATTACTAGTTCCACCGAGACTGAACTTCCCTTCTCCTAACAAGCTAGTGTGGGTCATCATGGCCATATCTACGTCATCAAAGGCTCCCAAACGAAGGAATTCTTGTTTGCCAGCCATAAATTCGATATCACCAGAATTATGTAATCCATATCGATGCTCAACATCTATAAATTCCTCGGCGGGCAATGCCATTAAAGCAACTCTCCCTGAAAGCCCTTCCAAGACTCCAGACGCCCTAAGCCCAACGGCAACACCGAGCATCATTGCTAATTGGCAATGATGTCCACACGCATGAGCCGCTTCAGTTTCCTTATCAACATAAAGGTGTCCTGCTACACGAAGAGAATCTAGCTCACCAATAACCGCCACAGTCGGCCCAGTACGTTTGGTATCCAAATAGCCCTTTAGTCCGGTCAGAGCTATTCCAGAATCGTGTGGGATATCCAATTCATTCAACTTATCTGAGACGAAACTAGCTGTCTTCTTCTCGAAAAATCCCGGCTCCGGGTTAATAAGAATATGTTTTGCTATGTCTATTAACCAGTCTTTCCTGGAGTCGATACTCCTCCACGCAGAAGCTTTAAGGGATTGTAAATCTGTCATTCAGTATAGGACTCTTCTTTCATCATTCCTCTTAACAGAGATAAATAATCAGTTTTGGTGAGTGGTGCCTTATATTTGTCGACTACCATCTGTCCAGTAGCAGCGTTCTCATGCAAAAGGTCAATAACTGTCATAGCCATCGCTTTGGCCCCGGTCAATACTCCCAGTGTGTAATCCTTCACCATATAATCTATTCCGTGACCGTTGCCAGTGGCAGCTTCTACATAGGGATGTATTACAGGTATCATCTGGGAAATATCTCCCATGTCTGTTGATCCCGTTCGATGCCCCAGCCGGTTAAGCCCATCAGATCCAACAAGTGTCGCAGCGTTTCTACTGTAAATTTCTAACATAGGTTGACTACTTTGAATCGGCAAATATCCTGGAAGTGTTGTGATCTCTACGGAACCGCCCACCGCCATCGCTCCTGCTCTCAGTGCCCTATCAACTTTCTCTGAGGCGGATAAAAATGCATCGATTGATGCCCCTCTAACATAGGTTTCCATCCTGACATCAGCAGGTACGGAACTAACAGCAACTCCACCACGTGTAATAATCGGATGAATCCTTATTGTGTCCTGATCCCTGTAAGTTTCACGCTGTGCGTGGATGGCCGACATGGCAATCATCGCAGCGTTGAGAGCATTCACACCTAAATGTGGGGCTCCTCCAGCGTGCGACGCTGTCCCACTAAATTTGATAGTTTTTGCAACCAATCCGTTATTAGTACCCCCAAACGATATCTTCCCTTGATCTGGAGCTGCGGAAGTATGTGTCATCATTGCAATATCAACATCATCAAAATGACCATGACGGACAAATTCCGGCTTCCCACCTAAAAATTCTATTTTTCCTTCACGCCTCAGGTCATCCCTATATTCAACTTCAATATACTCCTCAGCTGGTACCGCCATGAGTGTTACTCGACCCGACAGCGAATCCAACACCCCAGGAGCTTGCAGTCCTACTCCAACACCTATCATCATTGCGATCTGGCAATGGTGGCCACAAGCATGAGCCGCAGAAGTTTCAGGGTCAGCGTGCGGATGACCAAGCACTTTAAGAGAATCTAGTTCCCCAATAACAGCCACATTAGGACCACTACCTTTTCGGGTGTTTAGGCTTGCTTTGAGCCCGGTTATTCCTATGTTCTCCTCAAACGGAATACCCATAGACTCGAATTCTTTAGCCACTCGATCAGCAGTCTTGAACTCTTGGAACCCGGGCTCAGGGTTATCCAGGATATCTTTAGCAACCCCTATAAGTCGATCCCCATGATTTTCAATCTCCTTACAGGCCAGTTGTTTAATATCATTCAGATTCATTAAGACATTCCTAAGTACATAAAATTCAAAGTCGAACTAGTTCAAGAAATTTCTAATATAAGTGACGAAATTTTCA
>VFFS01000052.1 GCA_009392815.1 SAR202 cluster bacterium | reverse complement strand
ATTCTTGAGCTAAATCCTGAGGGATCGAAGGAAACATTAGAATTGGCTTTTCGCGGGTCTGAGTGCTTTTCATGTATGCCTCAAAAGCTAAAAGGGTGGCTTTGTGTATGGCAATATGATCTGGATGATTTGATATGCCACTTGGTCCAAATGTAACGATTATGTCAGGCTCTACCAGGTGGATTATGTCCAACACCTTCATCGACAAAATATGTGGATCTTCCTTGTCCAAGTCCTGGTCTCTGTACCTGAGTAAGAAAGGAGGGTTGGCCCCGTACATATTTAAGTTTTTTCTTAGTTCAGCTTCTCGAACTGAACCTAGTTTATTCCGTTCGATTACCTGCCCGCCGGTTCCCAAAGTCCCCTCTTCTCCACCTGTAGCAGTCACTATGTAGACTTCGTTTCCTGCTTCTATCCATTTGACCATGGTCCCAGCGCTAGCCGAAGTTTCATCATCTGGATGTCCAAACACTCCCAGCCAAGTAAACGATTTATTGTTTCGGTTAGAAGGGGACATTAATCTATTCCTGTTGCGATTCTCACTATCAAGTTATCTAAGTTCCGACATTCACGACATCGACCTCTAGGAGCTGGAGGCGTTTTCATCTCATATACAGCACGGACTTTTTCAAGTAGAGGTGGTATTAAGTTCTCAGGATGCCTTTTTACGGGAACGATTCTCGCCACAAAACCAAGATTTAATCCTTGAGATGAGAATGAATTTACATTTTCTACGGATTCCCTACTATTGTCGGGCTCCATGAATATAAGGGAAAGTTTGTTTACCGGGGAGAATCCAGCTAACTCTGCTATCCAAGCGTATGCGTTAAGTTGTACTTCGTAAGAATCCAAAGCGTAGGTACGTTCTGGATTATATTTAGAGGTTTTATAATCTGCTATGTGGTACGCCCCGTCATTCAATTTAAAGATTGCGTCTGCCTCTCCTCTGACACTAACTTCGGTATTGTCATCAATACGAAAAAATTTTCTCCAGCCTGGGGGTTTGATGAAAGAATGTATTTCCCCAAGATCAGAGAGCCAGTCAGGGAGTTTTTTATGGGTGTCAAAATATGCCTTAATGGAATTCTTAGTAAAGGAGTCTATGGTGCTGAATATTGCAGGAAATGATTGGTAAGGAAGATCTTTGACGTGCATCTTTATCCAGGCGCATCGGAGACAAGGATACCTTGACGCATAATTTGCAAGTTCAGTTGCAGATATCGAAACAGGCAAAAGATGATACTCCGTTGCTGATGATATGCTCATAGGCTGGGCATAGTATTGAGGCAATTAGATTGGTGTTCGGGAGAGACGTTTATACTAGCATAATACTATTTTAAATCGTGCATTTTATATCCCTAGGGAGCTGGCAAAAATGGAAAAACGAAGACTCGGAAAAACAGAGCATCTAAGTAGTGTTGTCACCTTTGGATCCTATTCGATAGGTAAATTAGATCAAGACTCTGCAGACGACGTTATACAACTCTCGCTCGAGCATGGCGTTAATCATATAGATATAGCTCCCGGCTATGCGAATGCTATGGAAAGAGTAGCTCCATGGATGCCTGACCTTCGATCCAAAATGTTTCTGGGAGCGAAGACACCTATGAGAACTAGAGACGATGCATGGAGAAACGTGGAAGACATAATGCATAGAATGAATGTAGATTCATTTGATCTTTTTCAACTCCATTCAGTGATAGACATAGCTACGTTGGATACAGTGACTTCTGATGACGGGGCACTTCAGACTCTTATAGAGATGAGAGAGCAAGGTTTAACCCAATGGATCGGTATAACTGGTCATGGCCCTTCAGTACCTCGAACTCATATAGAAGCATTGAGTAGATATGAGTTTGATACTGTAATGTTCCCGGTTAATGCGGCGATGTATAAGAATTCCGAATACCGGTGTCACGCCGAAGAGTTAATAAGAATCTGTAATAAGAAAGACGTCGGGATTCAAGCTATAAAAATGCTTGCACGGGGTGGATGGGAAGGAGTAACCCCTGATATTGGGACCTGGTATGATGCGCATCGTGAACAGCCGGAGATAGAACAAGCTCTTTGGTGGCAACTTTCACAGCCAATACATACCGCCCCCAGTTGTGGTGAATCCAGTCTACTCCCAATGGTTTTAGACGCTGCTGAAAGATTCGAAGTACTGTCTAATAGACATCAGGAACAAATAATAGAGGGTCAAAATCCTCCGCGTCCACACCCAGCCCTCGCCATCCTGTAAATTGAAGACTATGGGTACCGGTAATTTCTGAGACCGGAAATAAGCCTCCAAACGGCTATAACGACCATCACAGAAACGACTCCACCGAGTAGCATTGTGTTACCTGCTCCAATTCTGGATGACATGTAACCTACTTCAAAAGTACCAATATTGTTGGCAGACATGGCACAGAAGGAATGAAAACTAACAGCCCTTCCTCGCATGTTATCCGGAGTTGTTAGTTGGACAGTTGTTTGCCGAGTTGTCATTCCTATGGCGTCGGTCATGCCCAGCCCAGATATTATTGCACCACCTACAACTAGCAGAACAACCGGATTACCGGGCAAAAATTGTAGTGATCCAAATGCAAATAGCAAGATAGCGTAAATACTCGTAGCATATAGAACCAGCATTCCTTTGGCTCTGAAGTTGGCCATGAATAAGACCAGGAAACTCCCTGCAACTCCCCCAAGCGAGTTTGCTGCCGTCAAAGGTCCTATGGCCCAGGCTCCTTGTCTAAAAAGTTTATCCACGATAAGTGGCATAATTTCCCTGTAATAGCTGACTACAGTGACTCCTATGTCCATCGCGTATAGGCCCGGCAATATCGGGTGGGTCCTAACAAAGGTAAACCCTTCCCACAGCCTTTGAATCATAGGTGCTTCATTAGTTTTTTTATCCTGTTCCATGAGGCTATAACGCAGTTTCACAAATAGTGGCATCAGGGTCGCGGGTATAGAAGTACATACTCCCAATACGAACACTGCAGAAAGTCCGATAAGTTCATAGGCCGCCGTGAACATTAACGGACTTAGTATGGAACTGATTTGATATGTTGCAGTGTTTGATGTGACTGCATGCATTAAATGTGATGTGGGCACAATATTCGCTGTTATCGCGGATCGGGCCGGTCCCCCAAGAGTGCTAGTTAAGCCAAGTATGAGAACAATGCCATATATGTGCCATGGTCTTAATTGATCTGCTAAAAGTAATATAGTTGCTAAAGCGATTAGGATAAAACTGAAACTTTGAGTGAAAGTGATTAGTTTTCTTCGGTCCATCGAGTCAGCGAAAGCTCCGCCAAAAAGAGTTGCAGGCATTTGAGCTATTAATTGGACTACACCGAGAAGCCCAAGCATCACTCCGGAGCCTGTTTCCTCATATAACCACACACCAAAACCGATGTTTCGCATTTGCATTGTGACTGACGATGAGACCCCAGAAATCCACATCATACGAAATCCAGAGAATTCGAATGCGGACCATGGTTTCAACTTCGTACTAGAAGAAGCTGTATTATCTTCTGGATCGCTATCCGATCCCTCATCGGGATCTTTTCTCAAATTCAATGTTGGTCTCTCAATCGAAATGTAGAGTTAGTAGTAACCACAACTGTTCGATTATAGAGATATAAATCAAAAAATTGTAGGTATTCCAGAATTAAATTTTTTGCTTGGATTTCTCTTCTACCACTTATCCACATTATTAATTTCCATAAACAGCGCTTGTTCCTCCGTCCACAAATAGGCTTGAACCTGTAACAAAATTGGACTCATCGGATGCAAAATAAAGCGCTGCGTAGGCAACATCCATCGGATGCCCCATACGTTCAAGAGGTTGCAACTTTCTTCTATTATTAATTAGCTCCGTGTCCTGTAAGTCGTCCCAATCTATTCCTGCCATTTCAGTCGCAATTGCGCCAGGTTGTACGCTGTTGACCCTTATGTTGTACTTGGCATACGAGAGGGCCGATTTTTTTGTCAACATTGCCATTCCACCTTTTGACACATGATAAGAAGTGGACGAGGAAGAATTGGCCCTCGTGTCTAGAACTGAAGAGTTATTGATTATTGATCCTCCTCCCCTATTCATCATGTGGGGCACAACATATTTCGTGCATAAAAATGCTCCTTTAATATTGATCCCCATTACTTCATCAAACACAGACTCATCTTCATTGTGTGGATCACCATCACCTGAGTTATTTATGCCGGCATTATTGAATAGGACATCGATGGTTTCATAGTGACCTATTGTTTTATCCACCATGGTTATAACGTCTTGCGTAATTGAGACGTCAGCCTGTATAAATATTGCGGACCCTCCATTGTCCCTGATTCTGTTAACCACCATTTCACCCTTTACTATGCGTCTACCTGCTATGGCGACTTTGGCTCCCTCACTGGCGAACAGTTCTGCTGCAGCGCGTCCCATGCCAGA
>VFFS01000051.1 GCA_009392815.1 SAR202 cluster bacterium | reverse complement strand
TGCTCTTATCAGCAGCGGGAGTGGGATCATTTGTAGGTACTTTTATACTCGCCTCATTTTCAAACATCGCAAGACCTGGCAAAGTGCTTTTCGGATTCCTAGGCATGATGGGAATCCTTATGGCGCTATTCGGATTTAACGACAGGTATTTTATAGCTCTTGGGCTAATGATGATTGTGTCGGGATGCATGATGTCGTTCTTTTCGGTTGGCGGAGCCACCGTCCAAAGAATCCTAGATGACAAGTATCGAGGTCGCGCCACAGGAATATTCATGATGACCTGGGGATTTATGCCTATTGGAAGCCTTGCAGCCGGAATTCTCGCAGCTGAATTTGGGGCATCAAACTCAACCTATTTAGGTTCTATCACTCTGGCAGTTTTCATAGTGGTTTGTTTTTATACATTCAAAGATGTTTGGGAATACAAACATTCACCCACAATCTCCCCCAATTATTTAACATTGACGGGAAATTGATTCGATCAAACAGAGGTTTTATCCCTGCATATACTAGGAACAAATCACATCGAACCCTATCTGTTGATCACCCCTATTTCAGGGTAACCTCTCATGCCTTCGGCGGCAGGAAAATCCGCATCCGAATACCATAAAACACCATCTTTGATACTCAGCCCATGAGGATCCGGGCCATCATGAGGAAGATCCAGCCGATCAATCTCTTCCCCAGTAGTTTTATCGTATTTGACCACTATTTTCTCTGCCCTATCTGAACACCATATCCCCTCCCCGTCTAACGCCAACCCGTGCAACACGTTCAAGTCACAAGGAAATTTATTAATTACTTCATAAGTACTTCCATCAACCAGAATTAATGCTTTTGGATTGAAGGCCGTCAACCAAATATTCCCATCATCCCATTCAAGACCATGTATACCGCCTCCATCAGGTGTGGGGAAGTAGTCAACGGTACTACCAGTCTCAGGATTTATTTTCCTCACTTTAGAAACGTGGTCGTCTTGAGGTCTAAATGGACGAGCACTTGCCGTACCATTACAGGCCGTCCAAAGGAATCCTCCCCCATACGTAATTCCAGACCCATTCTCAGTCTCGGTCGAAATCACTCTCTTTATTTTGCCTTGCTCATCCAGTACAAAAACATCATCGGTAAGCTGATCCATAACAAACAGTTCATTTTCAAACCACTGGAGACCATTAGGCATTCTCACCTGTGTGTCAAAAAAAACTGAGACTTCACTAACAGACATAAACACCTCCTCTCAATATGTGAAACCCGCTAAATAATTTTGGTAGCTGCATCATAACCGATTTCCCATCATCTCAAGGTAACTATTGCAATCACGATATAAGTTACTAAACATAATTATTCGAAACGAATCCACCCTCTAAGAATATCCTTTCAGTAGCCAATGTTTGTATGATATGAAACAAGTTCAGACGACATCACTTAGATAAAAGGAGCAAAAATGTCACAAATGCCATTACAACAATCCGCCTTTATAAACGGATTAAATTTGGCGTATTACGAATGGGGAGATCCAGCTGATCCCACTTTGATTTGTCTTCATAGTCATACTAACAGCGCTGCCTCTTGGAGGGAATTTGCTGAATACGCATCTGATCAGTATCACATTTTCGCAATAGATCAGCGAGGTCATGGCAACAGCGAATGGGCTTCAGACGGATATGATCGTCATAAATTCGTTAAGGACTTAGGCGAATTCATACATCAAAAGAACATAACCAATTTAACGTTGGTAGGATGTTCAATGGGGGGATGGCATTCCATACTCTATACTCACGCAAATCCCAATCTAGTGAGCAAAATAGTAATGGTTGATATAGCGCCTGAACCCTCCACAGAAAGGCTCAATGCTCCTCCCAGTCCCCCTACACCTATGTCTTTCGACAGCGTTGATGAAGTGTTTACATGGCTTAGGTCGGGGAATCCATTCGCTTCAGATGATCGTTTACTCGAAGAAACAAAGTCACGAATCAAACCAACAGACTCTGGAAAATGGACTTGGAAGGCCGATCTAGAAGGCTTTGAAAATCCACTCCCAGATATGACCAGTGACTCCCTCATTGCAGCTTACTGGAATGCTATTGAGGCAATCGAATGTCCCATCTATGAAATAAGAGGGGCTGAAAGTGGTCTTGTGAGCGACGAGGTTTTATCCAAAATGAAAGAGAAAGGCAAAGATGTGACTTCGACAGACGTGGAAAAAGCGGGGCATGTCGTAATGGTTGACCAACCAGAAGCGTTCATTGACGCTATTAAAGATTTTATATAGACCGATTTGCCCATCAGAAAAGACACAGTTTGATATAACACAGGGAGCTCACAAAAATGGATTTTGAAGATAAAACAGTACTAATAACAGGAGCTGGTAGCGGTATAGGTAAATCTGCCGCAAATCGCTTCGCAAACGGTGGTGCAAATCTAGTGCTTGCGGACATCAATAAGGAGTCGTTGGAAGCCACATGTGAAGAAATACGAGCTAAAGAAAGAGATGTTATATCAGTCAAACTAGACGTTGGCAATTTGAATGAAATAGACCTTATGGTTGAAAAAGCAGTATCGGAATTCAGTGGTATAGACATTTTATTTAACAATGCAGGATTGACTCGTCACATAGACTTTCTCGACATCGAGGAAGATCATTGGGACCAAATACACAGAGTTAATTCGAAAGGGGCTTTTTTCTGTATGCAGAAAACAGCTCAATCTATGGTAAACAGAGGACAAGGAGGGCGAATAGTAAATACTGCATCAATAGCCGGCCGTGGATATCGCCGAACTTCCAACGCGGCTTATGCTGCCAGCAAGGGAGCTGTTATAGCAATGACATATATTGCATCGAGTGTTCTGGCTCCCCATAACATTAACGTTAATGCGGTCTGCCCGGGTATCGTACAAACTAATATGTTATCTAACATACTTTCAGGAAGGTCCGATGATTCAGGGAGCTCAAGCGACGAATTAAAGAATGCAATGATTGATGAAATTCCTATCGGAAGAGCTAATGACGCTGACGATGTTTCCGCACTGGCTGTTTTCCTTGCTGGACCTGGTTCACGAAATATCACAGGCCAAGCATTTAACGTAGATGGCGGAATGATAATGAGCTAAGTCCTCGATAAAAACGTAAAACCTAAAACCATGAAAAGGATTGAAATTGAGCAACTTGACCTTAGACACAGCCGTCGGCAATTACGGATATACCGATACCTTGAAGGACAACACAATAACTTCCGAACATTTTTCTTTTAACCACATAGAAGTCTCACCTGTCCCTATGATTTTTCGTAGGATGGTTAGGGGTCTTGAATTCGATGTCGCTGAAATGGCCTTATCAACCTATATATGTGCCAGGTATCATGAGAAACAATTCACTGCACTGCCTATTTTTCTCACTCGAAGTTTTTATCACGATGCAATAGTATGCAGAAAATCGGCCAACATTTCAGAACCTACTGACCTCTCAGGAAGAAAGGTTGGCGTACGAAGTTACACCCTTACCCCAGGCGTTTGGACCAGAGCATTGTTACAAACAGAATATGGCCTGGATCTCGATTCGGTAACGTGGGTTCTATCTGGAGATGAGCACGTAGAGGAATACACCGCCCCAGACAACGTTATTTCGTCAAATAAAAATGACTTGTTAGAAATGCTAACCTCTGGGGAAGTCGATGCTGTCATAGGGGCTGGGCCAATATCATCTGATGAGGTATCGCCTCTATTTTCAAATTCTCATGAACTAGACAGTAAATGGTTTGCGAAAACCAATATATATCCAGTCAGCCACTTGCTAGTGGTTAAAGATCAAATTCTGCAGGAAAATCCCCATCTGAAAAATGAGATATTTAATATTTTTACGAGCGCAAAAGATCTATATCTTAAAGAGTTAAGGTCCACACAAAATCCCAGTGCTAGGGATAAAACTCAATTGAACCTGTCAAAAATAATCGATGGGGACCCCGTATCTTATGATTTTGAGAAAGAGCGAAACGGTCTGGATACTTTCATTAAATTCAACGTGGATCAAAATATAATTCCAGAATACATTTCTCCTGAAAACCTATTTGCAACGCCCTGATAAATCTTTGAATGTGGGTAGAAATATCGTGAAATTACTGCGTATGTCTCGCAAAGATGGTTTTGCTATTGACTAGAGGCGGTAGCAATATAATCTAGTCAAAACTATCGGAATCAAATTTTGCTTCAGTCATATCCGATCCTTCAAAATCTACATTATTCAAAGTCGTTCGTTTGAAATCTGCACCAACCATAATCGCTCCCCTTAAAGAAGTTCCTGACAAGTCAGCACCCGTTAAATCTACAAAACTAAGGTCAGCCTGACTAAAATCAGCATTTCTCAGTGTACAACCCACAAGAGACGCATACTGCAAATTGGCATATCTCAAATTTGCCGATGTTAAATCTGAATTATCTAGATTGGACCCCATTAGCCTAGAGTAGGCAAAAATTGCACCAACAAAAGAAGAATCTTGCAAGTCTGATCTTCTAAAATTGGTTCCACTGAGATTCGCCCCAGTCATATTGACGCTGTTACAGTGACTCTCAATTAAGTTACATCCCCTGAGGTTAGCCTCAATAAAGGAAGCCCCTTTGAGATCGGCCCCGAACAAATTAGAATCTTCTAAATTAGTGGCGTTGAGGCTGGCATCTGTTAGCTGAATACCCCTTAATCGAGAGCCTCTAAGATCTGATCGGTCTAGGTTCGCGCCAGAGAGCTGAGCAGGCAATCTATCCGTTCCTGGATATAAATCAATACCTTTCAAATCAAATCCGCTTAAGTTAACCCCGCTCAAGTCAGCCCCAGACAGAAACTTATCAGTTATCTGTTCCTTCGTCATTCCTTCCATTTCTAATCTCCTAGACTGATGAACATTAATTAATAGTTCTTTCCAGGCGAAGCGCACCTACGTGAATTTAGAGGTGTCTCCAAAGGGCATTTCGGTCACCAAATCCAAAAACGCAGTCGACTTTAACTGGCGTTCAGCGACGAATCTCAAATAGTTTCTTAGGATCTCAGAAACCTCTTTCAAATCTAGCTGAGGCAGAGTTACACCAGATGATATTGACTCATTATCCTTCTGCCGCTGTAAATACCTGAGAATTTTCATGGCCCCTAACGAAATATGCAACGGGAAATAATCAAAATTAAGTTGGCATTTGGAGCATAGTACTCCTCCCATATCTGGAGCAAAAGGATATTTATCTGGAAGTAATTTTTCTCTACATTCAACACACTCCCAGAACTCTGGGTCATATCCAACAAATTTTAGAAGTTTCAGTTCAAAAAAATGAATCAAATATAACGGATACTCATTCTTGTTAAAGTCTGCAAGGGTTCGCCCAACTAGATCATACAATTTTTGATTGGAAGACCAATCATCAGCGAAAGAATCCGTCAATTCCGCTACATATAAAGCAAGCGCGACCTTATTTAGATCCGATTTAATGCCGTCGAAATCTTTTATGACTGAAGTTTCTGAAACTGTTTCAAACAAGCGACCCCTAGCAAGTGATACTTGAACTATATTCAAAGGCTCTAGGGATCCGCCAAGACGACTACCTGGTCGCCTGACTCCTCTCGCAATACCTGTAATTCTTCCCAATGTAGAGCTGAAAAAAGTTATAAGACGATCAGACTCACCTATTGGCCTATACTTCAGGACGATGGCTTCTGTCTGATAATTTCTTCCTCTTGTCATCATCCAACCGGAATCACATAATTCGTAAATACAAAATACGTCAGCCTCAAAGGTCGTTCACTCAAATCCGGACAATACTCAGAAATCTTGTCTACCTTCCAGCGCCCTTCCTAAGGTGGCATCATCAGCATATTCTAAATCTCCACCTACTGGTAAGCCCCTAGCCGGTCGAGTTATTCGAGCACCTAGATCGCCTATTAGCCGATTGATGTACATGGAAGTTGCCTCCCCTTCCAAATTAGGATTCATGGCTAGGATAATCTCATCAAAACTTTCTGTTCGCATTCTCTCAAGTAATTCCCTAATCTTTAGGTCTTCTGGCCCGATACCATTGATGGGGGATATAGAGCCATGAAGCACGTGGTATAGCCCATCAAAACTGGATGTTCTTTCTAAAGCCACAACATCTAGGGGCTGTTCTACCACACAAAGTTTCGATCGTTCCCGTGAATTATTTAGACAAATATCACAGGGATCCGTGTCTGTTATGTTGAAACATACCGAACAAAGAATTATTTGATTCTTCATTGAAGTAATCGCAGATGCCAGTGATTCCGCTTGTTCTACAGGCATACGAATCAAGTGATAAGTTAGTCTTTGGGCAGATTTAGGACCTATACCTGGCAGACGATTAAATTCATCTATCAAACGCTGTACAGGCGGGGTAGCTCCTCTAGAATCACCAACCATCTGTCAAAATCCTGTATCTGAAAGTCAATTAAATATTAGGTTAGTCCTGGAATATTCAACCCACCTGTCAACGCTCCCATCTTAGTGGAAGCCAATTCCTGGGCTTTTTCAATTGCTCCATTAACTGCACTTTGTACCAGGTCTTGAAGCATCTCAACATCTTCCGAGTCAACAACCTCTGGATCTATCTCGATCGACTCGACGACCATCTTTCCTGTAACAACAACTTTAACGACACCACCGCCTACAGAATTCTCTACTTTGGAGTTTTCTATTTCTTCCTGCAACTTAGCCATCTGTTTTTGGAGTTGTTGGGCCTGTCGCATCATATTTTTATTCATCATGATTGTTTATTCCTTTCCTCAATTATTGTAGCCCCTAATGACTGAGCTGCCCTAACCAAATGGCTTGTTTGCGAAGCAGGGCGCCCAGAATTAGAACTACCATTATCTGGTTGAATTATCTCTATTTCATACCTTGTACCTAATATTTTAAGAGCCGCATCCATAATCTGACTCCGCACTAGTGGATCTTCGAGCTCACCTTGCAGTCTTTCGGCGTGAGATGAATGCTGGAATACAAATGCCAATGAATTATCAATGATCTTACGTTCATAGCTACCTCTCAGTAAAGCAGCGATATTAAATCTGTTTCCCACTTGTCTGAGTTCGCGCAGCAATTCGTTCCATTTTGTATCAATTTCATTATTCTGCCCAGATACAGATGTATCCGTTTTTGTATCTACTTTTGGCTTTGGGGGAGCATTTCCATTTGTGGGCCCAGCCGGTTTAACAACAGAACTCGTTGATTTTTTATCAACAGGTTTTGTCATATTGGAAGCCTTAACTTGTTGAGGCGCACTTTGTAATTTCGGTATAGCCACTGGTTTGGATTCAACAGTAGTAGGAGCCTCCGTATACGCACCCTCTATTGCTTCCGCCAAAGCAAGTTCCAATGGGAGATAGGAATTTAGGGAATTTTGGAAATCTACCTTGCCGAGTATTACTGCAAAGCCAATTAAATCAGAGATACTTATGTTGGCTAAAACCTTCTCGAGCCTTCTAGACAGTGCTTCTCCATATTCGTCATCGGGTGATGCTCCTGACTTCTTTTGCAGCAAATAACTAACTAATTCCAACAAGTTTGTGTGGATATGTCTAGCATCACTTCCATCAGAAATTATTTGGTTTAAAACGGAGTAAGCTCCCTTCAAATCTCTCTGTGAGATTCTCTCAAATAATTCCACCGGCAAAGTGTTATCGGATATATTCAATAGACCCCATAAATGCTCCTTCGTAATAGGGGACTCAAACGAAACTAAAGCCTGTTCCAGGAGGTTCTCCGCGTCTCTCAAACTACCAGTAGCTTTACGAGCAATGAGTCTCAATGCTTCAGAGTCCACATCAACATCTTCAGACTCGCAAATTATCTGCAGTTTTTCATGAATATCTTGTACTGATACCCTCCTAAAGTCGAACCTCTGACATCTCGATATGATTGTCAGTGGAACCTTCTGTACATCTGTCGTTGCAAGTATCAATACAGCGTGAGGTGGAGGCTCCTCCAATGTCTTTAGAAGCGCATTAAAAGCCTCTTGGGTCAGCATATGCACTTCGTCAATGATATAAACTTTGAATTTAGACTCTGAGGGACTGTAATGAATCTTTTCAGTAAGGTCCCTTATGTCAGCAATTCGCCTGTTACTTGCCCCATCTATTTCAATAAGATCTAGAGATCTACCCTCGTTAACGGACATGCACAAATCACAAATATTATCGGGATCTCCCTCAGTAGGATCTAAACAATTTAAAGCTTTGGCTAATACTCTGGCAGTGCTTGTTTTTCCCGTCCCACGTGGCCCGCAAAACAAGTAAGCATGAGATAATCGGTCGCTTATCACTGCCTGCCTCAGAGTTTGGGCAATATGGTCTTGTCCGACTAAATCGGCTAACCTGCCCGGTCTCCACTTCCTATATAGAACCTCAGACAATATTTTCTGCCCTCTCCAAAATATCGGACTCCAAGCGTTGCATTACAGCTTTTTCTTCGTGTTTTTCATGGTCGTACCCTAGCAGGTGCAAGAAACCATGAGCAACAATATGCCCTAGTTCATCAATAAGAAGTCCATTCGCTTGCCTCTCTATTTGAGGAAGAGATATTACAACTTCACCCAATTGATCCGTGACAGTCTCCGGTAACACAAAGCTGTCTCCAGTAAATCGATCATTAAGATCAGCCGGGTCACCGTAATATTCCCCTTCGTGATCATTCGAAAAAGAGAGGACATCTGTGGTTTCGTCAATCCCTCGATAATCACGGTTCAGACCGCGGAGAGTATCATCGTCTGCTAAGACTATGCTGGCTTCCACTCCTGCAACGCTACAGATATGTAAGGCCGACAACGCAACGGACTCTATGTACCCAAGATTCAGAATCTCACTTGAGACCCCATCCAAAAAAATATTGATAACATTTTCTTTTTCCATCCAGACAGAGTCTATATCAAATAGGCAACTATTGGGGATCTGTTAACAGGAACTTTCGGTTTTCACGAGGGAGCCATATTGATTCGTGCGAACAACATGACTTGTATTTAAATAACTAAACACTACTTCAAATCCTGGAATTTCCTGATCTGTGTCAGAACCTACATTCGCACATCCGAGAGATTTATCAGGCCATGTTTTATCCACTATTGAGACGAACGTTAAATCAGGCTGATCGATTTTCAACTCTGCAGCCAGAGTCCAGGCTGCAGATACTTCAGCACATTTTTCTCCCAATAGGGCAGAATCTCCAGTTGCAATTTCACTATCACTATCTACAACCGTGGCGACCTCCACCCCTTCCCTGATTTCCTCAAAAAGTTGTCCGAATCCTTCGAGCGGTAATACGACCGTGGTACCTTGAGCAAGTATCTCTTTGAAGGATTCAAGCGATCTCTGAAAAGTATAGAAGTCAGGGTCTTGCTCAAGAGCTGCTGCGAATACAGCCGTTGCTCGAGCTTCCCCACATCCTCTTATGATGCTGCTATCCCTTTCTGCATTTGCAAGTATGATAGTAGCTTTTCTGTCGGCATCCGCTCTGACTTGGGCATCAATCTCTGCACCCTCTGCACGTTCCTTGTCAGCCTTTCTCTTCCTTTCGGCCTGCATACGGGAATAGACACTTTCAGCTATCTCCCCGGGGAAATCCGCCCTCTTTACTCTCACGTCAATGACCTGAATACCAAATTCATCCAACTTTGGCCTTACAGCGGAAAGTACATTGGCCATCATCGCGTCACGCTGCGTTGTAATAATCTCAGACTGATCATGGCTAGCTATCTCTCGTCGGAGTTCGGATGTAACAATCTCTGCAGCTCGAGCTGCAGCCGTAACTTCATCTCCCAACCTCTCCCTAAATATCGATGGGTTTACTATCCTGCCTCTGGCATAGACATCAATGATGAGTCTTTTTTTATCTTTGGTAAGAAGTGAGTCAGGAGGTGCATCGAAATTTAATAATCGCTTTTCAAAGCGGGTGACACTATCCACGAATGGAGTTTTTATCTTCAACCCAGGCGACTTAACTTCTCGCTGTATTTCACCAAATCTCGTAACAATCGCGACGCTCTTCTCGTCGACTACAAAAAATATCTGGGGAAGTATAATCGCCGCTAAAACTATAGCTGCTATTAAAATTATTATCAGTGATCTCATTTTTACTTTAAGCCCCTAGTTCACTCCGACGGAACCGGTATTATTCCGGAACTATCAGGATTGACTAAAATTACTTCGTCTGGGTCACCTAGAATTTTGCTAATCCCAGGGAGTATCTCCTCCATAGCTTCAAGATATAAACGCTTCCTGGTAACATCTTTTGACTTTGCATACTCACGCTGGATAGCTAAGAATCTTTCAGCATCACCAGTTGCAACAGCAATTTTCTGCTGTCTAAAACCTTCCGCCCCCTGCAACATTTTTGAAGCCTGTCCACGAGCTTGCGGCAAAATAGATTCCTTGTAGGCGTCTGCCAGGTTGATGATCTTAGCTTTATCCTCTTTGGCCCGCACGACATCGTCAAAGGCATCTTTAACTTGCTCTGGGGCAAATACATTTAACAGTTTAACTTCACGTATGCGGATCCCTGTTTGATAGGAGTCCAAAATTTCCTGAAGCTTTTGCTTGGTTTCTACTTGCACTTCCTCTTTCTTGTCGGTTAACACGTCGTCGATTGGTCTACTGCCAACTACCTGTCGAAGAGATGTTTCAGTGGCATCTTTCAAGGTAACACTGTCCGGGTTAACCACCTCATACAAGTATTCTCTGAGATTCTTGATGTCGTATTGAACCAACAATTGGGCGTCCACAATATTTGGGGCTTCACCTGGCCGATCGTTTTCATCGGGGTCTCCTGTAATCATCAGAGACTCACTGAGAACGGGGGTGTCCCCTCTTATTCCAAGTTCTAATTTACGAACTTCATCAACCCTTACTATGTCTCGAGCACCAATTGGTCCAGGCCACCACCACTGAAGTCCAGGATCTTTAGTGTCTGAGTACGTTCCAAAGAGTCTGAGTGCAGCTTTTTCCCCTGGTTGAACTGTAAAAAACCCTGTCGCAAACCAAATCACTACACCAATAATTATTACGGCGAGTATCACAAAGGGTGCCTTACCGCCTCCCCTTCCGACGCCGCCAAAGATAGACTTGAACCTACCAAGGATTTGATCCAGATTTACTTCGGGCTCTTGCTGTCTATACATATTTGTGCATCCAAACTGAGAGTATATTAATAGGCAATTTACGACTAACTAAATAGTAACATAGGTCAGCCACAAACCCGTAGCAATGTGAGATAGACCAATATATATACTAAGGTCAAACCCCAGTAATGGAGACATAAATTCTATGCAAGATTTAAACATATGCATTCTAGGCTGTGGCGGATATGCATACGAAGTTATGAATGAGCTTAGAAATACGAAAGGAATTAAATTTTCTTTCGCGAGTAGAGATATATCGAAAGCGGAATCTTTCCAACGGAAATTCGACGGCACGCACGCATTTGGTACTTACGAAGAGGCCATGGAAAATCCGGAGATTGAGGCTGTGTATATATTCAGCCCTCACAACTTACACCAAAATCATGCTCAATTAGCTATTTCTAATAGCAAACATGTACTCGTAGAGAAACCAATCGCCAGAAATCTCAGAGAGGGGAAAGAAATGATAGCCTCCGCCAACAATGCCAATGTAAATTTGATGGTTGCAGAAAATTATAGGTTCCTACCGACTGTAGTAAAGGCTGCTGAGATAATCCGATCGGATGATGAATCAGGCATCGGAAGCTTAAGAACAATCAAAATAACATCAGAAAACTACCGAGAGCCTGAAGGGTGGAGGCGGGATTTAGAAACTAGTGGCGGAGGAGTATTTATAGATGCGGGAATCCATCTAGTAAACCTCATGACTAGTTTGGCCGGTTTTCCCGAAAAAATCTCAGCCGCCATTCCTATAGCTGTTTTTCATGAATCTGAGGGTGAAGACGCCTTGAATCTATTTGCTACTTATTCAAAAGGGGTGTCTGCCACAATATTTTTCTCCAGATCAACCAACATACAAAAAGCGGTGCAGGAAATAGTCATTGATGGATCAACCGGAAGGATTCAATTTAGCCCATTTGCAAACAAATTAACGATCACGAAAGGTAACCTAAAAAGAACGGTTAGGTTAAAAAACTCAACCAGAGGAACTCAAGAGATGATATCGTCTTTCAGAAATTTGGTCCTCTATGAAGAACCAAATAAAATGCCTGGAGAGATGGGTCTCAACGATCTATCCATAGTTATGTCAGCATATGAGTCCGCAAGAGATCGGTCGCAGGTTACGCCCAAAAAGTTCATCTAGATAAAGCCTTTCAAAACATCAACGGAACAAGCTTAAAAACCTGTCTTCGTAGTACCTATACACTCCCCATTTGTCCAGCTCAGTTTTCAACATATCGGGACTACCACCCATCTGAACAGATTTGAACATTTCTTCGATTTGATTAACTGCTGCCTTTGGCAACCCTCCCGCCGCTGATTGTGGATCCATGAGACCCCCAGACTTCATTTCCCTGGCATTAAAGGAGGCCGAAGAAGCGGTAAACTCATAAATGAATTTCATTAGGGCCACATCCCAAAACTCATCGATACCAACTATAACAACCGAAAGATCATTCTTTTTCGCCTTCAAGTCAGTAGATATTCTGTTTGCAACCTCTGCTGGGATGCCTCCAACTATCTCCAAATTTTCGCTCTCATTCCTATATTGATAAAGTATTCCCGGACTATTTGGTCCATAGGATTGAGCTGCAGATCGCATATATTCATATGCACTTTCACTAAAACCATCTAAATTTAACGCATATGTTGGTGTTATAAGTGAAGGTTGCTCTGCAATGACTTTTCCCTTCCTAACAACCGATTCCAACTCTCTCTTGGACGCATCCATTGCTGTATATATGGGTTCGGTAACTACAAAATAATCCACCGAGGTAATTCCAAATGTAGCGAGATGTTGTGTAGGGAATTTAATTACATAAGTCTGTTCAACAGACTTCATCCATTCTGGGGAAACATCCATTTTTTTGCCTACAAACAATATTTTTGTGCACTAAATTGTACCCCAGGCTTTTTGTTACTCGCGGCTAGTGTTACGAAACTTACTGCTCGCACGAAGGAAAGGCCTCTTCAATGCTACAAAAAACACAAATCCCGCCAATAGTAGAGCGGATCCATCCGGAACCGATTGGGTAACACCTCCGCAGCTACGAGAATCTGGTGATACTTGACCTTCTGCATCAAGTTGCGCATCCACTTCCTGGGGATTTGTCTCAGATTCCTTCGAATTACCTACACCATCTGAAGAGTTTCCTGTTAGAGATTCAACAGAAGTGGAACCAGCCTGAGGGGTAAGAGAAAACACCTTCACTGAAGAACGGGGTACTGGTGTAGGAAGAGAGTCTATCTCTGCTGGAGGTTCATATAATGGGGCTCCAATATATCTTCTCCAATCATTCTCCAATTCGATTTTAGAGATCCCATAGGCAGACAATATAGCATCGTCTATCACTTCACCTGCCTTCAATCTGGACATTAAGTACACCATCTTAGTGGGACCAAGCTCAATAACCATATACTCTATAAGCGATCTAGACAGCCCATAGTACATGATGACGTCCTCAGGATCCCCCGGCATTGCAGGCATCGATGTGAGAGGAAGAAATCGACCGGAATGTACAGCAAAATCAACCGCAACCTCATAAGAAAAACTCGAGAATGGGTTTCCGAATTCAGCCAACCCTTCGTTTAACCAAGAAGGGATATTGCTGTACACGCTTCCTGCGGCTCTCTCAACAAGAATATGAGTAATTTCATGGGAGGCAGTCCCTTCTGAAGACCTACCGCCACCAAGGACTAACAAGGTACCTATTTTTGAAAATGCCACTCCCTCTGTAATTAGTTCCCTTCGATGAGTGGAACTCTTAGGAGGTAAACCACCCAACATCTCATTAACATTGTTGTACATTGTCACACGGATGGGTTTTCTCTCCGTTTGCCCGAGAACTGGCTCCATAAAGTCCATTGTTTTAAGAATGGCATTAAGTATTTCTACCGCTCTGCTCTCGACTGGTCCATGGTAGGCAACATTGACTCCTGCTTCTTCAATTTCTTCCCATTGAAATCGGGAATCATATAAAACGAGATCAAAGAGCTCAGTTTCTTTTTTATTGCCGGCTAAGTCAGTTACTTCAAAACTATATTCCAGTATGGTGCCAGGGGGAATATATTTACTTGAGGTGTTGGTTTTCCAAAAAAGTTCAGAGACTACCTTCTGACCAGGTTCGATATCAAAATATTCATACACCCCCGATTTTTGTTCGCCTATCCTCATACGTAAGGCTATTTCATCGATGATATCTACTGAATTTGCTTCAATTGAAAACCTGATCCCATCTGGAAATTCACTGACTGCATTATGGGATGAAACCTCAATACGATCAGGAGAAGCTAGAGCAGGCCATTGGATGCTAAAAAAGCACGTCAGTGCTAATAAAATTATGGAGACCTTGATTTTTCTCAAAAAATTATCGCCGCATGCCCTCTCTTGGTAAAACCTCAAAAACCTTCAATTTACTCAAGCGCAGACTTGAGATGTTCAAGTAGCATCTGTTCATTCGCGGCTCCAGTAAATGATATGACTTCGTTGATAACTGTGAGCGGAACTCCTCTAACACCGAATTCTCTCCCTAACTCAGGAAATTCCTGTACTTCTATAACCTCAGCGTTTATTTTACCGCTTGTGGCTGCCATCGCATGTGCCAAACTGGCAACACCTGGACAGTAAGGTCAATTTGGAGTAACAAACACTTTGATGGAAATTTCTTTCTCAAGAGAATTAAGAAAAGAAATCGTTTCTTCAGAAAGATCCGGTGAACCTGAAGATACATTAATTATCGCCTCCAGCAAAACTGGAAATTCTGTGCCTGCAGGTATACCCAGATATTTAATATTTGATTCGTCATCCCTTGAAAAAACAATAGTGGGAACCATGCCCACTCCATAGGATTTTGTCAATTCTATCTCTTCCTTATAATTGACAATATTGAGTTGTATTTTTTCAGATAATCGAGATACTTCTTCCAACAGTTGCTGAGTAGGGACACAGGTCTCACAACCCATTCCCGGCACAATAAGACCTTTTAAATCTGGCTCTGTAAAAAGCGTTACTTTTACCTCTTCAACCATCTCTTTTTCAAAACGGGATCTAACAAAGTTACTGTCGGATTGATTAAGAAATTGAGTCAAATCTACCTCCTAAAATGCCAGACGAACGCTAATTAAATATTATTCCGGCTTCCGCAACATAATCGACGAGTGAATAAGGCGCTGTACAGTGGTAAAAAGACCTAAAAGTGTAATAATCGCCAAAACAACCAATACTACAATCGATACCCATTCAGAAATTATAAGACCAATTCCAACAGCAACAACTCTTTCGGGTCTTGTCATAATCCCTACTTTACATTCTATCCCCAAACCTTCAGATCTCGCTCTCAAATAGCTGACCATTACCGATCCTATAAACGCTGTATAAGCGAGAATAGGGCCCAACGAACAACTATCTAAACCACCTAAGAAGGATTCACAGGGCGCCGTAAGAAAATAGATAAGCACAGCCAAAAACACCAATGATTCTTGTAATCTATCTATAACAGAATCCAGCAGGGCACCAAAATTGCTAACTTTTCCCAAACGCCGCGCCAGCCCACCATCAATTAAATCCAACGCGCTCCCTAACAGCATTACAATGCCCCCTACAAGGAACATTCCTAAGGAAATAAAAATCGCAGAAATAAATGTGACTGTCAGGCCTACTATAGTTACACCGTTGGGCGAAAATCCCAGCTTTTCAAAACCAGCTGATAATGGCACTTCGTAATATTGTTCCAGCAACTTCCGAAGTGACTCCCTATTCCACATAAAAATATGCACCCCTGACAATAAAATCTTTCATAATATCAACCTGCAGTTAAGTTAATTACATCTGATTCAGGACTAATTGTGCCTAATTGTTGATAATAATCTACTACCTCTGACGCAACGGTATCCCAGTTGTAACGAAACACATCCATACTTCCAGATCTTGATAATCGATCTCTCAGCTTTTGGTCACTAATCAATTTAGTGAGCACGTTCCGCAAACTTTCCACGTTCTTCGGAGAAAACATTAAAGAATTTCGATCGTCTTCGACGACGTTGGAAAATCCTTCAATCCTGCTAGCAGCAATAGCGGTCCCCGCTGCCATGGCTTCCAGAAGCACGATACCAAAACTTTCTTGACCTGTAGCAGGAGCGCAAAATATATCAGCAGTCTTATAGTAGCGAGCCTTGTCAGAGTCAGAGACTTCTCCGATGAACACGATATCGGCAGGATTACGTGACCCGATAATGCTATGGGATTCAGCATCCATATTCCCTCCACCAACGATGATAAGCCTAGTATCTGGAAAGTCCCATTTTAAATCGCTGTATGCCGACAGCAAATATTGAAGTCCTTTACGTTTTTCCATCCTGCTTAGAAATAGAATATTTATCTTACCGTCTTTATATTCCTCGAACGGCTCTGAATGCTTAAACTCGTCAACAAAAATACCATTCGGAATGATTTTGTAATCGCTGGGAATAAATTCTTCCACAAAGCGCTTTGAGGTTTCTGATACAGCAATACTTCCTTTAAGTTTAGAGGCATAACGATGGAGTAATTTCTTGCCCAACACTCGATAAAGATGGCTACCTTTATAGGTGTGGAATGTGGCAACTCTTGTTACTCTCTCCGGAACGTCCGCTGCAAGAGCCCCAAGTGTAATGACGCTGGCAAAAGGTTCATGTATATGAACGACATCAAATGATTCTCTCTCTATCAACCGGGCCACCCTGCGATAAATCCAAGGTGACAGATTGACCCTGGCGACTGAGCCACCGGACGGGACAGAAATTGGCTTTCCCATTGGCACAAAGGAGGAATCTAAGGTATTGGGATACTTGAGGGGCGAGATGTTATCGGAATACGGAGCAATTACCTTGGAATCAAATCCTCTCTCATTAAACTCTCTATGAAGATTTGATATATGTTCATTGACTCCCCCAGGAACAGCAAAATCATATGGGGAAAATATACCAATTTTCATAGTAGAGGCTATTGCCCAAAAAAGCTGTCCATTCTTAAATTTTCGCCATGCTTATCTTCTTATCCTTGAGCCGACTCTTCACCAGCAATAAAGTCTTCCACTAGTTGCCGGGCTTCATCATCAGTGTATTGGATGAGAGGAGATTTCATGAAATAGGACGAAGGTGCGGTGATCGGTCCACTTAGCCCCCTGTCTTTAGCGATTTTTGCACACCTGATTGCATCAATCACTACACCAGCAGAGTTAGGACTGTCCCAGACCTCCATTTTTAATTCGATATTTAAAGGTACATCGCCAAAACTCTTCCCTTCCATTCTGATGTAGCACCATTTTCTATCTGTCAGCCAAGGTACATAATCACTGGGACCCACATGCACGTCCCTGTCTGGTATGAATTCATCAACCTGTGAAGTGACAGATTGTGTTTTTGAAATTTTCTTCGAATCCAATCTGTCTCTGTCTAACATATTCATAAAGTCAGTGTTGCCACCAAAATTAAGCTGATAGGTTCTAAGTAACTCAACTCCCCTGTCCATAAATAGTCGCGTTAATACTCTGTGTGTAATGGTGGCTCCGACCTGAGACTTAATATCATCACCAATTATTGGAGCCCCAGCTTCTCTGAATCGCTTCTGCCAATAGTCATTTTCTCCACTGGCGATAAATACTGGAATACAATTGATAAAGCCGCACCCTGCCTGCAATACCTGCTCGGCGTACCATTTTGTGGCTTCTTCTGAACCAACAGGAAGATAATTTATAACAACGTCCACTTCTCTATCTTTGAGTATTTGCGCAACATCGTCGGTGCCACCTGGAGCCTTAGTGATAAGCTCAGATGTATATCGTCCGACTCCATCATGGGTCATACCTCTTTGCACAACAACACCCTGGTCGGGTACATCTTGGAATTTAACCGTGTTATTGGGCTCAGAAAAAATTGCCTCTGACAAATCTTTACCGACCTTGTTCGCATCAACATCAAACGCGGCAACTACATTAATATCACCAATCCCATACTCTCCCATAACTGGATGCATAAGCCCCGGGATGGTCTCATCCGGAGAAGCATCTGCATATTTCGTAATTCCTTGAAGGAGTGAGGAAGCGCAGTTTCCCACCCCAATTATTGCAACTTTAATATCAGCCACGACTTCGATAACTCCTCTAGGTAATTATTTGATCCCCTCTAAAAAAAGCTAGCCGACTTGAATAGCTCACAATCTATTAAACCACACGCCAGTCTAGCATTTAGACCCTGAGGTTAACAGCAGAAATCCATCGTGAAATGAAAATCAACCAAAATTAATTAGTTTTGACCCCTACTTGATGTGATGCTAGCATCTTTTGCTGCCACAGTAGTCATTAGGAGGCTTTTTTGAATCTCGCAAATGTTCTCGCAAAGAGATCCCCTTTTTACTACGGCTGGGTCATTCTGGCGACATCAGGCTCAACACAGGTAGTACGGAACGCAGCAGCCAGTCTCACTTTAGCAGTCTTTATGTACCCTATGGCAGATGATCTTGGATGGAGCCGTACGGTACTTGCAGGTGCCGCAAGCGCAGGTGGCCTAGCTTCTACATTTTTCTCACCTGTAACTGGCTGGGCAGTAGACAAATATGGGGCCAGAGCAGTTCTTTCCGCAAGCGTTTTACTTCTTGGAATAACAACATTCTTGACCGGTTGGGCAACGGTACCCCTGTTTTTCTATATTACATATGGAATCGGTAGAGTAATATTTAGCAGCCCTGTACAAATCGGATCCTCTGTTGTGGTTTCACGGTGGTTTGTAAAAAACAGAGGCAGGGCTAACGGAATTCTTTCATTTTGTCATTCGATTGGAATGACTGGGTTCCCCTTAATGGCATCAATACTCATAGGAATATACGGATGGCAAGTCACCTGGCAAATTTTGGGTGTTGCTGTCTGGATCGTCGCACTGCTTCCAGCCTTTTTATTTTTGGCTGAAACCCCGGAGTCTGTTGGAGTGTTACCTGACGGGGAAACTCCCACAAACGACATAGATTCTGCATCCAATAAAAATGTAGTAGAAGAAATATCATGGACCCTTAAAGAGGCCATGAAGACACCTGCTTTGTGGCAACTGGCCATAGGTACCGGACTCCTATACGTCATCCACTCAGGCACCAACACCCATATGGCTGCATACCTGCAAGACATAGGTTTGGATTCAAAAATCGCAGCTTCTTCGGTTAGTCTTACAGCGGTATTCACAGGATTAGGTGGCCTCTCCTGGGGCTGGCTAATTGAAAAGCTCCCTGCACGGTTCTGCTATGCACTTGTAGCAGCACTAATGGGAATAGCTGCGCTACTATTTATATCGGTTAATAGCCCTTTAGATGCTTTTGCCGTTGCTTCCCTGTTTGGGGTCTCATTAGGAGGAATGCTTGTGATTCCTCCGGTAGCATTCGCAAACTATTTCGGTAGGGATTCTCTTGGGGCTATCAGAGGTATAACTGAACCGTTTGGAGCATTCGGTCAGGCAATAGGCGCATTATTGTCTGGAATCATTAGAGATGGAACGGAGAGCTACGAATTAGCTTTCTACACAATGGCTGTTGTCGCAGTGTTAGCGATAGCTATGACTGTTTCGGCATTTATGCCCAAGAAAAATTTATATTAGAAGAAACTTATTATCATGAAGAGAGGGGATTTTTACTTATCCCCTCCCCCATAAAAACTCTAAGTTTTCAGTCACTCACAGATCTAGCCAGATCCCGGTCCACGTCCCATTGAATAGGGCTGCCATCGCTTCAATCCGGCGTCAGCCAACACAGCAGGATTAACGCATGTTCTCGGCCACCTACCGGTGAGTACAAGGGACAGTTCTTGTCCTACTCTCCTCCTTGTCTCAGGAGCCATCCTCTGAGAAGCAGAAGCTACGTGCGGAGTACTTATGACGTTGCCCATGTGCAACAAAGGATTCTCCGGATCAGGCGGTTCTTGCTCAAACACGTCCAACCCAGCACCCGCGATCCAGCCTTCTTCCAAAGCCTTGATGAGTGCTTTTTCATCAACCGTCGGGCCTCGACCATTATTAATGAACAAAGCCGTTGGCTTCATGGCCCTGAACTGGTCTTCAGACATTAGATGATGAACTTCTTGGGTAGAGGGAGCATGCATGGATACGATGTCTGACCTCTGAAGCATCTCTTCAAGCGTACTGATAGGTTCCACGCCATATTCAGTCATTGAAAGTTCTTCAATATATGGGTCAAAGGCGATCATATTCACTCCGAACGCCTTGGCTCTCACCGAAGTCGCTTTGGCAACGTGTCCAAAGGATATGAATCCAAGTGTTTGGCCCCACAACCTAGGAAACTCCGATAGCAAGGGTCTTCCTTCAGACCATCTTCCATCTTTGACCATAGCGTCCATGACATTGAGACGACGAAAAGATGCCAGCAATAGCATCATCGTGTGGTCAGCCACTTCCTCTATAAATGTGTCAGGTACATTCGTTACGGGAATCCCGTGCTCAGTCGCGGCGACAACGTCAACCGTGTCTGCCCCAACACTTCCCAATGAGATGACCTTACAATTTTCAAGAGCCTCAATAATCTTTCTTGTTATTGGTCTACCTCTAGCTATTAACGCATCTGCGTCTTTTGCTTCGGCAATAAACTCATCCTCGCTAGCAGCGTCTATCTCTACTATTTCGGCCCCAATGGGATCGAGGGCTAGACGCTCCAGACTATACGCACCATCCGCCAAGTCAAAAGTAACTCCGGCTGGCTTCTGTGTAACAACTTTGAACTCCGCCAATTTAAGTCCTCCTTGCAGTCGTGAAAATTATTGTCGACTTTCTATCAAAAAGCCAACGACTAAATTAAGTTTCGCGGGGGACAAGAATAAGGCAACCCCAGTAAACTGGCAAATAAATACGTCTACCACAGGTCAAATAACATTAAAATACTGCAATTGGATTGACCGGAGAACCAGTAGTGTTAGTTAACTTTAAAGGTCCCATTGATACAAGAAACTCCCAACGATTTTGCCTAGCACATTCCAGTGCTAAATCTTCTAAATTGGCATTGTCAAGAATCCAGAGACCCATTGCCACGATCCCAACCTGGTGAATCGGTTGAATAACGTTGGGATAAGGCGCCGGGATAATGTCATTTCCTGTATCTGTGCCTAGAACCGCGATCCCACGCTGATGGAATAGAGGCAGACAACTTGCATGGCAGGCTGTGGAACCCTCTATTCTGAAATCTACAGGGCCTTCTATTTCCCTCCGGTGCAATTGGCCCGTTCTTATCAGCAAAACATCTCCCTCTCGAATTTCAAAGCCCATCTGCTCTTCAGCCATCTCGATGTCAGCCGGAAGAACTCCCTCGCCTCTATCTAACCAGTCAACCCCTCGAATCCTAGGAACATCCACCAGAATACCTCTAGAAACGATTCCCTTAGCAGCAACCTCTATGGACTCGACCGTCGCCCCCATATTTGTTGATACAAGATGTGAAGGTCTCCCGTTGTACATTTTCCCTTCCCAGAAAAAATGGGCCAGACTGTCGATATGTGTAACGGTGTATCCATGAAACACCATACCGATATAGTCTGTGGCTGCCTGGGATAATCTCGTGGTGACTTTCTCACCCGCGGCCCATCCTTCCCCACTCTCAACCATGTAGTGCACAGCAGGCCCAGTAGCATCTGGTGTCGGATCGAAAACAACTGGTCGGGCACATGATATTGTCCTTCCATCCTTCACGAGAGAGACCGATTCTTGAACTTTTTGTGGTGTCAGATAATTCAAAGTTCCCAACTCATCATCCTTTCCCCAACGTCCCCAATTGCTCAACGTTTGAAAATAGCCAAGAATCTCTTTTTCTTCTGGGAGTTTACTGGTAGACATATAATTTACTCCTAACAACTGACTAGATTATGCTCCGAGTAAGAAAGAAGACACATCTCCCCTTTCAGGGCATATAATAACCTCTATCTTTTTAGTTTATTCTGGCGGGCCATTTGCTACTAAACCCTACCAATAACCGATTTTTGTCGGCACTCCAATTTAGAGATTTCCGAGTATTGTGGATTGGAAGTATCGCGGCAGGAGCAGCCGCTTGGGCACTTATTGTGGCTAGAGGATGGCTTGTATGGGATATGTCGGGATCCTCGTTAGATGTTGCTATAGTAACCTTTCTTGCGATGATACCAAGGGTCATTATCCCTCCTTTTAGTGGCTATCTGGCGGATAGATTTGAAAGAAGAAAAGTGATGGCTGGTTTATTCAGCTTAAACCTTGGCCACAACTTAATTCTCGCAATGCTTATCTTTGGCGGAGACATCCAAATGTGGCACCTGATGACCATGGCATTCATCGATGGGTCAGCAAGGTCCGCACAAATGCCAGTAGGGCAGGCCCTAGTCCCCAATCTAGTCCCACGAGATCGCCTCTTGAATGCCGTGTCACTCAATCAGGCGACAATGCATGGATCTAGATTGGTAGGACCGCTGGCAATCCTCCCCCTTCTCATACTCGGAATTGAATGGGCTTTCTTGCTATGCTCAGGGTTTTATCTCATCAGCCTCATACAATCATTGAGAATCCGAAGTACTTCAACCGGAAATATGAATATGGAGAGAGGGTTCTTTTCAAACCTGATTGAAGGGGTCCCTTATGTCTATCGGGACCCTAGGTTAAGAGCCATAGTTTTGATGGCGTTTCTCCACTGCGGCTTCACTATGTCTTTTGAATCCATACTCCCCGTTCTCTCTGTAAAAAAATTCGGTGCTGTGGAAGGTAGTGATTTCAGTTTGATGATGATGTCGATTGGAGCAGGTGCATTGATAAGTGTAATAGCTCTTTCGGGTGTAAGAAAAGAATCTACCAAAGGAAAAATGTTCCTCAATTTAGGCCTTCTTAGTGGAGTAGCTCCTATCATCCTCGCCCTTTCTATCAATATGCCTATGGCTATTTGTGCGGCAATACTTATGGGTGCTGCACAAGCGGGTTATATGACTCTTACTCACACCATGATCCAATTAGTTACAGACGACAGAGTCAGAGGAAGAGTAGGTGCCGTTTATTCGGTTCATATTGGTGGAATCATGGCCTCCATGAACTTGGCTAATGGAGCCCTGGCGGAGATGCCTTTCCTGGAACTTAGCTTTTGGGATGGGGTGAGAAATGTCATGCCAGCAGACACCATGCTTACAGCTGGAGGACTACTATTCGTGTTCTCAGTCTTTGTAAGCTGGGCATTTATAACTTTAAGAAACATCTACCAGACTGGAATTCCGATCTATGTACCGTCAGAGGCGGACTAAATTTACGCTTCGATAAAAGCAATATTCGTTTCACCACTAAATCACTTGAATGAGCGTGATCGCCATATTAGTTTTAGAGGGTTGAAAGTTTCAAGTGCTTGAAAACCGTGTTGATTTTGTCTAAATCAGGAAGATCAGTTCCAGCTCTCTCACAGCTAAGGGATGATACCGCTACCCCAAACTTAACACTCTCTGTCGGACTCATATTATTTAGATAACCAGACAGGAAACCTGAGGCGAAAATTGCGCCCGCTCCATTTGCATCAACAAGATTTATATTAGGAGCACTAACGGAGGCCCGAACATCTTTCGAAATATAGTACGCACCCTGCTCACCCCTGGTGATAATTACATCTCTAACACCAAAGGCTAATGCCTCATCTACCCAATTGAACAGAAAATTCGCCGACAAGTCTCCTGTTAGAGAAACCTGCACTGTGGTCGCTATGGAGTACACGTCCAATCCGCATTTGTCTATATATGCCAGGTCTTCCATATTAAGTAGTACCGGTATACCGAGATTATTTGCCTGTTTTAGGCCTGGCGCATTATATGGCCAGTCATAGGCATCGGCGTAGACAAATTTCGAACCGGTCATGACCGATAGATCGGTCTCTTCCATGGTAGACAAAACATCTACTTTTCTCTTCCATAGATATGTGCGACCACCATTTTTATCGGAAATTACTATTTCATAGGGTGTATCAATACTAGGATCAAGAACAAATTCACCTTCTATACCAAGTCTACGGAGCTCGGCAACGACATTTTCTCCCAATATATCGTTTCCAAGACGATTAGTAATAAGGCTCGACTTCCACCCTAAAGTATTCAACGAAATTGCTACTATAACCGCATCTTCCGACAAAAAATCAGCCCGCGCCGTCCATTCACTTCCTTTATCCCAGTCCAAAGGATTATCAATGGTGTATACCTCAGCAGGGCTGAGAGATCCCAAACATGTCACATCAGGAAAACTAGGGGGCTTAAATCCAGGTTGTAAAATACAATCAGGGCGAGTCAATGAAATCCTCTCGTCGCTTTTTAACTAGCCCAGAGACTAGCATAGGTTGCACGTCGGCATCGGTGAATTAATCATACTTCGACGGAGTTTAGAATGATCATCTTAATAACCCTTGCTGCCATATGCGGGAGCTTGGCCCTGTTACTAATCTTGATCGTCATCTACTACTCCCTAAAGATTAGGCGCCAAGGATTCTCAATCATAAGGGAGCATATAGGATATTTCTCTCAAATAACGTATTTGGATTCCAAAAGCGTAACGATAGCACCTAGCGATCAAGATAGGAGAAATCTAGAACTTCCGTCAATAAGTCTGGCATCGAGAGAAGGAAGCATAGTGGCTGGTGGTAGGGTCATCTACCACCAGAATCAGATTACGAGATCAGTTATATCCGCTCACGGAAATATTCAACAAGACAGCAGAATTAGAACTGACCTGTTTATTCATCAAAAGAATCCCAAATATAGTCTTGGGTTAGATTTCTGTGAGATTAAATTTAAGTCAGAACTTGGAGATTTGAATGCGTGGATCATACCCGGGGACGGTGAGACTTGGGTGATATGTGTGCATGGGCACCGATCTAACAGAAGAGAAAGTCTGAGACTCTCATTATTGTTTGAATCCATGGGTTTGAATCAGATGCTAATAAACTATAGAAATGATGTTGACTCCCCTGTAGATAAGGGCGGATATCATATGTTCGGACTCACCGAATGGAGAGATCTGGAAGACGCAGTGAGACACGTGAGGGATAACGGGGCGAAAAAAATATTCATCCTGGGTCACAGTATGGGTGGCTCTATAGCACTGCAGTTCATTCTAAAATCTGATCTTGACTCAAGTGTCGACGGAATAATACTTGAGTCACCAGCTTTGGACTTGAATGGGATCATAACTGAAAAGGCCAAAACCGTTCCGTTCCCGGTAATGGCACTTTTACCTCCAATAAAGAATATGGTCTCTAAGCTTGTAAAACTCGATTGGTCCGAACTTGATTACATTTCCAAAGCCAGTCAAATAGAGCTACCTGTTCTCCTCATTCATAGTACGAACGATCAAACCGTTCCGGTCACACAAAGTGACCAATTTGCATGTCACATCCCCAATCTGTACGAATACCTTAAGCTAGAGGGTGCACCACACGCTGCTGCATGGAACTTTGCGCAGGACAAAGTCGAACTATCTATAAAAACATTTATCAATCACGTCGCTTCTGAAGGGTACATAAAAAAATAAAGTCTATTTCTATTACCTGTGATACATTGCCCGCAAATCAATAATCAACTGGAGGGATCGTTTGATGAAACTGAAGGGAACCGGAATGCTAGCAGTCTGGTGCGACGTGCCATCAACATTAGAGGAAGAATTCAACAAGTGGTATAACGAAGAACATATCTTTGAAAGGTTGTCAGTGCCGGGTGTTTTGAGTGCCGCTAGATATGAATCCGTAGTTAGTGGACCGAAACATTTAGCAGTGTACGAATTGGAATCAATAGATGTTCTACAGTCTCCCGAGTATCTTGAACTAAAAGCCAATCCAAGCGAATGGTCAAGAAAAATGTCTCCTGATGTAATAGCTACGAGATATATTAGGAACGTTTACGATCAGATTTTCCCAAAGAACGTGGATGATGCCACATCTACAAGTAGCTTAGCACCTGCATTACAGGTAGGAAGAATGGGGATACCCACAGAATTAGAATCCGAATGGAATGAGTGGTACAACACCATATACGTTCCCAACTACGAAACTGTTCCCGGGGTGATACGTGGTCGAAGATACAAAACTGTAGAGGGCTCTCCGGCCTATATGACCTTTTATGAAATGGAGTCAGTAGGCACCTCGCAGACTGACGAATGGTTTAAACAACAAACAGCCCACCCATCCAACGCCTCTATGCGCGATGCCATGCAACATGAAGCGGATTCTCCGGGTATATGGCAAAAGACTTTCGATCCCTCTTAGAAGTTTTCCATATCCAACTAGATAAATAAGGAAATACTCGAATATGGAATGGATGGTGTTTGCGGCGGCCAGTGCATTTACTTTTGCCTTAGTGTCGGTACTCGACAAAACACTTATCAGTGACCACATCGGAAGCGGGAAAATCTTTGTTGCAGCCGTGGGTGTTGCTCAAATTCTACTTGGATTAGCAACGTTACCACTAGTCACATATTCAGGATTCGATACCTTAACGATCATCGTGGCGCTGCTGTCGGGAGTATTCTCTGGGGCATACCTGATTGGGATGTTCATAATTATGGAATCTCAAGATGTATCCCGTGTTGTTCCAGTAGTATCAACGTATCCCATTTTTGTCGCAGTCCTCGCCTTCTTATTTTTGGGTGAGCAGGTCAGTCTTTTTGCATGGATATTCGTAATCGTGACCGTTGCAGGTGCGGCAATGGTATCTCTTGCCCCAAAATCTGTTAACTCGACTGAAGGTGTGAGTATCTCGGCTTTGTTGTTCCTATTATTGGCAAGCATGTCATTTGGCCTCAGCCAGTTTCTATCAAAAACCATTGCTGAAGAAATGACGATGTGGACTCAATTTTCTCTTAGAGCACTTGGCGGTGGAGTTACCTGCATTTCCTTATTTCTACTGCCCGACGTAAGGCGAGGGTTAAAACCTTTGATTACCAATATGAAAACAATGATGCTGTTTTCTTTGACTGAAGTTATCCTAGTTTTCTTTGCAATACTTTTCTTCTTCCTTTCCGTTTACTCTGGAGAGATTTATTTAACTGCGACGGTGATGGCAACAAGACCATTATTTGTTTTTATTCTGACGTTACTGCTTAGCATCCCCGTAATCGGAATGTTCAGCGAATCTTTCAGAGGAAAGGCTATGGTCACAAGAGCCACTGGTATAGTCCTTACTGTGGGCGGTGTCATCGGGGTTTCTCTCACATAATGATTTTTCGCAATTAAATATAAGTAACGAGCTGATATGAAATTCGGGAACTTCCTTTTTCCACAATCAAATGGCCCTTTGGATGATTACAGAGCCGTTACAGAGGCTCTGCATGAATCCATCCTCAGTGAAGAACTAGGCTATGATGAAATCTGGATCGGAGAACACCATCTTGATGGAGCCTGTGCCTATGTAGACCCAATAGCATTTGCCGGAACAGTGATAGGGAGCACTTCAAGGATTAGGATTGGGTTTTCTGCGATTCAAATGGCACTGCACCACCCAACAAGATTGGCTGAACAGATATCTCTGCTCGACAATCTCAGCAGAGGACGAGTAACTGTTGGCATTGGAAGAGGCACGGCTTTTAATTTTTACGAATATAGAGCTTACGGAGTTCCATTCAGTGAAGCTCAGGACCGTCTAGTTGAATCTGAAAAAATATTAACCTCTTCATGGACTACCAAAAGTTTTTTCAAACACAAAGGAAAACACTTCGACCTAGAAATGCCACCAATTAGACCCGCAGTCTACACAACCCCGCACCCGCCACTTATAAGAGCGTTAGCGACGGAGGAGACTCTGACATTAATGGCAAAGGAGGGGCGTCCATTCATGATGGTTGTGCAGTCAGACGAAGAAACGATTCGGCTTTTCCATAAATATAAAGAATGTATGCGCAATACAGGTTACGAAGAGGATCTGATTAAAAAAAATCTATCTCAGACCAGAGTATGGAGAAACATAGTCGTTGCTAAGACAGATGAAGAAGCCGCTAAAAGAGCTCTTCCGGCATTTGATGATTACACTCAACACATAAAAAAAACTCGAGAAGTCTTAAATACCACTGAAGAACTTGCAAGCGTCAAAAAGAATTTACAGAATCCCAGGTTCAGTTCCCGGCACAACATAATATACGGATCTCCAGCGACAGTATCAAAAAGAATAATGCAACTTAGAGACGCCGGTATTGGAGGATTGATCCTACACTTCAGAGTCGGAACGTTATCAAAAGAGCATAACGAGGAAAGCCTGACCTTATTCTCGTCGGAGGTGATCCCAGAAGTTAGGCAATATCCGTAAATAAGTCATCACGTTAACGCGTTTTCATCAGTTAGATCCCGACCGATTATTAATGTGTGAATATCTCTTGTACCTTCGTACGTGTCCACGGTCTCCAAATTCAGCATATGGCGAATCACAGAATAATCCAATGTAATACCACTCCCCCCAAGAACCTCTCTTGCGATTCTCGCGGCTTTTAAGGATGCTCTGACATTCTCTCGTTTGGCTACCGATACGTGATTGTAGGCCATCGTGCCATTATCTTTCATCTTTGCTAATTTCCATGCTAATAAAAGACCTTTAGTATGATCAGTAACCATGTCAACCAACTTGTCCTGTACTAGCTGTCTGCTAGCAATAGGTCGACCAAAAGTACTTCGTGACTTGGAAAACCTTAATGCGTCATTATAGACGCTCTCCAAGGCCCCCAATGCTCCCCATGCAATCCCGTATCGAGCCTGGGTCAAACAAGAAAGAGGAGCCGACAAACCCTTGGCATCCGGAAGCATAGAAGTTGCGGGCACAGCCACATCCTCTAACACCAATTCACTCGTAACAGAGGCCCGCATACTCATTTTTTTATCTATTTTGTTGGCTTTAAATCCATTCGCGTTTGTAGGAACTAGAAATCCTCTTATGTCTCCTTCCGAATCTTTGGCCCATACCAAGGCGATATCTGCAATATTTCCGTTGGTTATCCACATTTTTGTTCCATTCAAAATGTAAGTTTCGCCATCTCTCACAGCGGTGGTTTTCATCGCTCCAGGATCGGATCCCCCGTCGTGCTCAGTCAAACCAAAACAACCTACAATATTGCCAGCTGCCATCTGAGGTAAATACTTGTGCTTTTGTTCTTCAGACCCATACCTGCTTATGGGATACATAACAAGAGCCCCTTGAACACTTGCGAAACTCCTGAGGCCAGAATCTATCCGTTCGAGTTCATACATTATCAATCCATAAGCAACATTCCCAACCCCTGGACACCCATATTCCTGCGGTAAATTAGCACCGAGAAATCCCATTTCGCCAAGATTGGGAATTATATCGGTCGGAAACTCTCCGGACTCCCACCAATCCGCAATGTTTGGCATTAATTCATTGTCTAAATAGTCTCGTGCTGATCTCTGTATTTGACGTTCTTCTGATTCAAATAATTCAGCAACATCGTAATAATCAAGCATTTAGATTCACTTCCCCGGGGATTAGTTTATAAATTACCTAGAGATTCTACATTCACCTGTCTAACATCTTCCATATGGTCTTACAATTCATGTCAAAAATATATATTTCAGTCCCATGAGTACGCCGAATTAAATTATATTGAAGAATATGAAGGGGAAGCTTATACGACCATGGCAAGTGTAAAACTAAGCGATCTTCCCTTATCTGATAGAAAAATCATTCGCGCCTGGTGCATGTACGACTGGGCAAATTCAGCCTTCGCTACCAGTGGAATAGTTGCAATATTTCCAGTTTATTTTGTTTTTCTTTTTAAAGAGGCTCTAGGCGACGAAGCGATTTTGTGGGGGTTCACTTTCACGGGGAGTTCAGTCTGGAGCCTAGCTGCAGCTTCGTCAACAGCAATAGTCGCTCTTTCCAGTCCAATATTAGGGGTAATCGCCGATCGAATAGCAGCTAAGAAATTATTACTATGGACTTACACAATAATTGGGGCTAGCTGTACTATTCTCACCTTTTTCTCCGCCTATACCCCATTCGCTTGGATATGGCTCCTGTTCACTTTCATTATCGGTAATGTCGGGTTTGCAGGAAGTTTAGTATTCTACAACTCATTTCTGCCCCATATTGCACCGCGCAATTTGTCAGATGAGGTCAGTTCCAGGGGATTTGCTTACGGCTATATCGGGGGAGGACTTCTACTTCTAATTCACCTTATTTTAAATTTAATGGTAAGCGGAAGTACTTATGCCGACCTCGTTACAAGAGTTTCCATGGCATCAATAGGTGTTTGGTGGTTTGGATGGGCATTGTGGACCTTCAGGGTAGTCCCTGAACCTCCGGTTATAAATCGATACTCCAAAGCCCTGAAAATGAACGTTCTCCACATTTCTAAATTCGGTTTTTGGGAGATGGTCAATACTCTTCGCGATCTAACTAGATTTAAAGAGATATTGGTGTACCTTATCGCCTACCTCCTTTTCAACGATGGCTTGCAAACTGTAATGGGCCTTGCAGGGGCATTCGCAGCCGATACCCTACACATCCCTTTGGCCTTCAATATGGCAACTATTCTCATTATTCAATTCGTTGCAGCGGGCGGTGCGATGCTGTTCAGTGTGTTAGCACGACAACTAACAACTAAGAAAGCTTTATACATATCCTTAATCGGCTGGGTATTCATAGTTTTGTTCGGGATTGCTCTGGCACCACTTTCGCCTAACGACACGAAAAATTATGACTACAGATTGGAATATGTAAAAGCGGACGGCACTTACCTAGTTACAACTGCTCCAGATTTGACTGACTCACAAACAGATGAGTCTTGGAAGGCGATAACAGGAAACATAGAAGAAGGAAGCATATTAACTAGGAGGGATACTAGCCGATTATTAAATAGCTTTAAATCTGCTGGAGACTCTCGCTACAGTGCAGTGGCTATAAACGGTCCTATAGGGGGTCAACAGGCAATCGGAATTTCACACCCTTCATTGCTTGGGAAAGGGCCAATTGACTGGTGGCCCACTCTAGTAAGGTCTAAAGTTTGGAATCCACTAAATCTTGATATAGGGTATCAATGGTTGATACTTGGCTTGTTAGTGGGGATTGTAATGGGTGGAAGCCAAGCATTAGCACGAAGTCTTTTTACTCAAATTTCACCTGAAACTAGAAGTGGGGAGTTTTTTTCCTTTTTCGGCTTCATGAGTAGAGCATCTTCAGTCTTCGGCCCCCTTCTTTATGTTTTTGTAACAGGGGTTCTTGACACAAGATCTGCAATATTTTCAATTTTAGTCATCATAATCGCCGGCACAATAGTATTACGCTGGGTTAATGTGGAATCTGGCATAAAAACGGCAATTTCTGAGGACAAACGAATTAGGTCTTTAGAGGTATAGCTACTAATCGCCTCTAGGTTCTTTACTTAAGATTTCACCGGCTTTGATAGGCCAATCGACGGTGACTCCATCTAATCCAAGACCATTAACTGCAGCTAATTGCTTTGGATTCTCAAATCCCCAGGCGCCCACATATAGCCCAGAGTCATGGGCTTTCCGTATAAAATTTTTGTTAATAGATCCGACATACGGAAATATTCCTACCATGCTGTGAGTGACGCACCACGCTATTAAGTCATCAGATGCCGTGGTAATGAGAAGTCCATGATCTAACTCAGGGAATATTTGCGAAGATAAGATTAGTGGGGCTGGCAAGAACGATATTATCGATATGCCCGGAATTCTCAGTCGCTCCTCAGACTTGTCAAAATCCTGATCATTGATCCATTTCAGAGACTCCAACAAATTCCGAAGTGATGTAAGTAACTCTTTCTCTTCCGATTTAATCTCTATAAATATATGCACTTTATTTCGGAATTTGATCAAGACTTCTTCAAGTGTTGGAACTTCCTCTTTGAGTGAGGTATCACCAAACCATGAACCCGCATCTAATTTTTTTATTTGTTCCAAAGATAAGTCCTTGATTTCTCCAGTTCCATCGGTGGTCCTGTCTACTGTCTCATCATGCATTACGACAATTTCGGAATCTGCGGTAAGGTGTATGTCCAGTTCTATGTAATTAAACCCTGCGTTCACAGATGCCTGGAAACTCTTAATAGTGTTTTCTGGATTTTCAGAAGAAAATCCCCTATGGGCTATTATGATGGGAGCCTGTGAACTCATTTCAATGGACAATTTTTATAGTCTCCTAATTAGTATTTAATGATTATTGAGAAGTATAAATTCCCTCTCAATTTCTGTCATTCCCATCTTTTGGATCAATGTATATCTGTTTAGCTGTGCTAACATTTCTAGGCTACAAATCCTAACTTTTGGCCAACGTAGCTCAGTGGCAGAGCAGCTGTTTCGTAAACAGCAGGTCGGCGGTTCAAATCCGCCCGTTGGCTCCAGAAAATCCCCAACAACCTCCCAGACACCCAGAGGCAAACACTGAATTAGGAAGCAACGGGGTCGTTGGCCTAAAGGAGTGAAAAATGGTCGATCTGGAAATCAGACGATTAGGTCGCACTGAGATGAGACCTAAAGCGCTCGGACTTGGAGGTGGGTATCTGGGAGATCCTGATCGCCCAGATAGTGAGGCCGTGGAAACCATCCACGAAGCCATTGAACGAGGAATCAATTTTGTCGATACTTCACCAGAATATGGCGTAAGCGAGTCCCGTGTCGGAGTGGCATTAACTGGCGGCTGGAGAGAAAAGGTGTATCTTCAAACCAAAGTAGGTTCTCATCCAAGGTTTCTCCGAGACTTTTCAAAGGAAGCCACAACATGGAGTCTAGAAAATAGCTTCAAACTGCTCAGAACAGACTATGTGGATTCAGTACTGATACATGGCCCCCGATACGACATAGAATCGCCATTAAATGAATGCCTGGATGTATTGGTCGACTGGAAAGCTAGAAAGCGTATCGGACATATCGGAATTGGAGTACGCCAGCCTGAATTCCACAAACGAGCTATCGAAACAGGCGAAATGGACATTGTTTTATCGTTTTTGGATTACACCCTGCTTTCCCAATCTCTTGCCGATACAACAATTCCATTAGCTCTTGAACATGATGTGGGAATCATTTTAGGCAGCCCATTAACAGGCTCATTATTGGCAGGACCAGAACCCAAAATAGATGTCGAAAAAAAAATACCTTCACCCCTACCTCCATCCCTCATTGGCAGCAGACTGGATCCATCTGTGGTGGCTCCTGCACACAGAATGTGGAAATGGTGTAATAGGCGTGGCTTGAACATCCGAGACCTTGCAATACAGTTTGCACTCCAAGCACCAGTTAAGGGCAACGGGATTGTTCTCACTGGCCCGTCTAACCTAAAAGAATTTGACGAGGTATATCAAAGCGCTACCAAGGAAATCCCCGAAAATGTGTGGGAAGACTTTAAAAATGAATTTGGGATAAATCCCTGACCTTAAATACTTTCGGTCTGTCATTTCGAACTTCAGATTCACCATTTTCCGAATACATAAATTGGAAGAGCGGATAAACCTCGGTACCAATCCACATTTAGACACTACATAAGGAATCTTTTCCTCAGCGCCTATTCCCACTCTGACTCTAAACTTGGTGCCCCGGTGGTTTCACATAGTAAACTTATGTGGTACAAAGATTTCATCCGAAATTTTTCAATGAATTGATAAAGGGAGGCTGACGTTGACCGAAATAGGAGCGATGGGACCAAATTTTACTTTACCGGCAAACGAAGGAGCGCCAATCACATTAAGTGATTTCCAGGGCAAAAAAAATGTGGTACTTTCATTCCACATTTATTCATTCACAGGTGGTTGAACACACCAAGTTTCTTCATTCCGAGTGCACAACGAGGCATTTGAAGAAACAGATACCCAGGTTCTGGGGATCAGCTGTGACTCACGTCCATCCCAAAAGGCGTTCTCATCTTCATTAGGTGGAATACCCTACCCAATTTTGGCAGACTTTTATCCACACGGAGAAATTTCTAAGGCTTACGGGGTCTTCAATGATCAGAACGGTACCCCTTTACGTGCGATAGTCGTGATAGACAAAAGTGGTGTAGTTCAATTTTCACAAACATATAAGGCCGCCACAGATTTGGACCCACAAGACATTTTGTCCGTGGTAAAAAATCTTTAGGTGCCAAAAATATGTCAGTGAAGTTTTCTATATATGAGCGAAAATAACACTTTTCAGTTTGGAGACTCGGTAATACTGTTTGATCGGCGGGAGAGGCAGTACATGTTCGTCTTGGAAAAAGATGGATCTTTCGAGTCACACATTGGCAATTTAGATCACGAAGACTTCTGCGGACTTGAAGAAGGAACGTGGTTTCGAACAAGAACAGGCCATTGGATGGTTGCATTCAGGCCCACCAAATATGAATACATACTGAACATGAAACGGATCGCGACAGTAGTGTATCCAAAAGATATAGGCGCTATTTTGACCTATGGAAACCTTTTCCCGGGGGCAGAGGTTTTGGAAGCTGGTTCAGGGTCAGGAGCTTTGACCATCGCCTTGTCGGACGCAGTTGGACCTACAGGACATGTTTACAGTTACGATGTCCGGCAGGATATGTCAGACATGGCTCAAACCAATCTGCAAGGTGCAGCTAGGTATCCCGCCAATGTGCAATTCTTTACTGAAGATATTGTCCAAAATATTTACCAGTCTGAATTAGATTGTGTCATTTTAGATATGCCGGAGCCTTGGCACACAATACAGAAAGTCTACGAAAGTCTAAAACTTGGTGGAATAGTCCTTTCTTTTCTACCCACCATTATGCAAGTATCAGACTTAGTCCAATCTCTAAAAGATACTGGAGAATTCACTCTTATTAACACCATTGAGTTGATGGAAAGACCCTGGGATGTTGGTGGTCGTAGTGTCAGACCTGCACATAGAATGGTTGGTCATACCGGTTTCATTACTACTGCCAGAAAATGCCAATCTAGATAAAAGCACACAAACCACAGAAAGACCTAGCTAAACCCTAAAATGATAAGCCATATGGTTGCGTGTAACTGGAGGCACCTTGTTAAAACAATTATATGAATTAGAGCCATCGCTCAATATGGAAATTTCTGCCTCATCCAGACCTTTTTGGGATATTTCTACCCTAAACTCACCTAGTCCATCAATTTCTACCAATCTATCTACAAGACTTATTTCCCTTCTAGATAATTCACCTGACAATCGCATATTTTCTAGCACGTCCAAATAACCTAAACCAAATAACCATTCTCTCTGAGTTATGTTTGTTACGGATTTTATTCCTCTTTGAGCAAATACTTTTCTCAGAGCCGTGAAATTTACGTGTGCTGTGATATCTTGGTCACCGACACGGTCGAGAGGATTCAAAGTATCAACATGTTTGTAGTAAGTCTGGAGTAAGCGATTCGACTTTGGCATAGACATATACTCAGTTTGCTCATAACCATAATCAACATTGATAAACACGGCCTTAGGAATAGAATCTATAACAGTCGGAATCCATTCCCCCAATTTCCTACACAGAGGCCCTCTGTAGCCTTCTAAGGCAGACAAATCAACATCCGCCAGCTCATCTATAGTAGTCTCAATCAAACTTTCCTTGAAATCTCCATTTTCATCGACATTTATCATAACGAAATTTGTTCGTCTATCTTTAACTTCCAATATTTCAACCGGAAGCGCATCAATAAGCTCATTTGATAAAACCACGCATGATTCCAAATCTGCAATCTGGAGGTCTAACTGGTCTCCTGAGATAATCTCCGTCCCAGAAACGGCACCTCTTGGTACCCTGTCAATTGCTATATATTCGATGCAATTTAATATAGAAGCATCTACAGAGCGTATCGCTGAAACAATATCAATGCCAAGAGTCCCATCTCCTGCCCCTATTTCAACAACCGTAAACGAGTTCGGGCGATTCATAGACTCCCAAATATTGATAATTTGAACGGCGAACAAATATCCAAAAACAGGATGCAAAGAAGGACTGGTATAAAAATCACCATGTGTCCCAAAAGATGTGTGCCCAGAGTAGTAACCGTTCCTGGAGTAAAGAGCAATCTCCATAAATTCTTCGAATGAGATCGGTCCAGTTTCACATATGCGATTAACTATATCAGCGTATGCGCTACCTCTATTTTTATCAAAAGTCACAGAAGTCTACCGACAGAAGCCTGGAAACCAAAAAGGCGCCGATTTTTTATATCGGCGCCTTTTTTAAAATCCACCCTGAGACATTCAGGTACTTTGCTGCTTAGCTTTCCGTGCCTGTCCACTCCGATCCCATCCAGATCCCTGCATAGAGTTACGAAACTCCTCTTTAGTCCCACAGTGTTTACATCTCCCACTGCTGGTTGGTCCGTTGGGTTGATCGAGTACCCAATGATGAACGCATTCTTCAGCCGTTGTTTCTTTAACCACGATGTCTCCTTTCGTCCGTGAAAATTCAGCCGGGAGAGTCTTAGGACCTCTGCCCTATCGGTACAAATTCTCTATCCAGTTCCCCAACATATTCCAGACGAGGCCTTAATAGAATATTATTTTCGAATTGTTCGACAACTTGTGCGGTCCAACCCGGAATACGACCCATAGCAAAAATCGATATAAACAAGTCTTCAGGAATATCAAGAAGGAAATACATAGCCCCAGAAAAGAAGTCTACATTCTGACATATACCTCTCCGAGCATAGGGTTGCATTACTTCCACCACCTTTTGAAGAATGGAATACCACTTGGGTTCTCCTTTCCTCTCACCTAATTCCTTTAAGTCATCTTGTAGATGTAAGGATCTTGGATCCACAGCCCTATAAACACGGTGACCAAATCCCATGATCCTTCCGCCCCCGGATAGGGTGTCCCTTACATATTTCTCAGCGTTGTCTTCTTCCCCAATCTCCAGTGACATCGTCATTACTGATTCTGCCGCACCCCCGTGAGAAGGGCCTTTCAAAACTGCGATACCTGTTGTAATCGCACAGTGGAGATCTGCTTGAGTGGAGGCTGAGACTCTTGCACCAAAAGAAGATGCGTTTAATCCATGCTCAGCGTGTAACACAAAGTCCTTATCGATTAATGATGCATCTCTTGGATCGGGAACTTCACCAAAAAGCATGTAGAGAAAGTTCGCAGCCAAGCTAAGCTTGGGGTCTGGACTCACTGGTTCCTTACCTTCCCGTATTCTCGCGTGAGCAGTTACGATTGTAGGAGCTATTGCTGTAAGCCTTGTACCTTTCCTGAGTGTGGCTTCAGCCGAATTGTCATCAACCTCAGGATCAAATGCGGCCATCGCAGAAATGGCAGTTCGTAGAACATCCATGGGATGCGCATCTTTTGTCGCCTTGATAATATCCAGGATCGGATCCGGGATCTCCATGTATGACTTAAGCTCAGCTGTAAAATCCGCCAATTGTTTTTCTGTCGGCAGCTCCCCAATCATCACAAGGTAGATCACTTCCTCAAATGTGCAATTTGATGCGAGATCGTCGATGTTGTACCCGCGATAATAGAGCTTACCGATTTTGCCATCGATAAAACTGGAAGTCGTCCTGTCGATGTAGACTTCTCTCAGTCCTCTGTGAAGCTCTGCCTTTTCTTGGGTCATTAAATACCTCCGCGTTCTCGCTGCCTTGAAATAAGCTTGATCAACAAGGATCAATTTTTACCGCCACCACGTCTCAGCCAGCTTTTTGTGATTGATCAAAAATCCGCAATCGACCCAAAAAAGCCATGCAATTCTAGCAATAGGCGTGAAATTCAGTCAAGAAAATATTCTTATTTTGGGTATTAACGAGTTAGACATATAGCTAGCATTGATAGTAAATCCTTTCACAAAGGAGCAATATTCAGTTATACTCGCGATGAATCTTAGGTACTTTACACCATAATCTGTATTCATAAATATGCTCAAAAGCACGCAGACAATTCATTCAGAAGTACCGGAAGTTGTTGTACTCAGACTTCCAATATATGCCCGCGTTTTAAATCAACTAATGGAAGACGGTATTGATGTGATAAGTTCCCAACAACTGGGAGATTTACTACAAATGACCCCTGCCCAAATCAGAAAAGATCTTAGTTATTTCGGCAGATTTGGCAAACAGGGCCGAGGATATAACATAACCTTTCTTCTAGATGAACTGAGACAAATACTTGGAATTAACCGTGGATGGCGAGCTTGCTTAATAGGCGTTGGAAGATTAGGACGAGCGATAATAAATTACCCTGGATTCTCCCCAGAAGGTTTTGAAATTGTTGCCGCCTTCGACAGTGATAGCAAACGTCATGCCACAATGCTAGGCAACATTTCTGTAAATAGCATGGAAAGCCTTCCAAAAGTTCTCAAAGAGCGAAATATAACCATTGGTATTGTGGCCGTTCCTGCCATACAGGCACAAATGGTAGTTGACGCTTTAATCACACATGGAATACAAGGGATCTTGAATTATGCTCCCGTCGCCCCACACGTGCCCGCCCACATAATAATGAGAAATATTGACCCAGTGTTGTCCCTACAGTCTATGACTTTTTACATGAAAGACAATCTATAAAACCCAGTCCTTCTAAAAAACCAATTCAGGCCAGTATGGTAACCCTGTCATTCGATACCTCTAGGAATCCTCCACTCACAGCGATTCTCTCCTCCGATGACCCATTCCTAGCAATTATTTCTCCACTAGAAACAGCGGTAAGCAATGGAGCGTGTCTGGGCAATATCCCTAATTGCCCTTCTACACCAGGGGCGATAACGATATCAACTTCTCCTGAGTAGACAGTTTCTTCTGTAGTGACAATTTCTAAAATCAATTCGTTTTCCTATACCAAGTCTACTTTAACTCTCAGCCATTTCGGCCGCCTTTTCCGCTGCCTCTTCAATCGTTCCTACCATGTAAAAAGCCTGTTCAGGAAGAGAATCGTGTTCTCCGTCTAATATCTGTTTAAACCCAGAAACTGTGTCTCTTACAGATACATATTTACCAGCCTGTCCTGTGAACTGTTCGGCCACATTGAAGGGTTGAGTCAAAAACCTTTGTATCTTTCTGGCACGGTTAACTGTGGACCTATCTTCATCTGACAATTCCTCAATTCCCAAGATCGCGATTATGTCCTGTAATTCCTGGTAGCGCTGAAGAACCTGCCTGACTCCCGTAGCGACATCATAATGCTCCTGTCCGACAATAGCGGGCTCAAGAATATTTGAGAATGAAGTCAATGGGTCAACGGCCGGGTAAAGTCCCTGAGCCGCTAGAGACCTTTCCAAAGTCATAACAGCATCCAAATGGCCAAATGTTGTGACAATGCCAGGGTCCGTGTAGTCATCAGCTGGTACATATATCGCTTGAACCGACGTTATAGACCCGTTCTTCGAAGAAGTGATCCTTTCTTCTAGGGCTCCCATTTCCGTCCCCAATGTAGGTTGATACCCTACTGCCGAAGGCATTCTTCCAAGTAGGGCGGAAACCTCCATTCCGGCAAGAACATATCGATATATGTTATCGACAAACAAGAGTACGTCTTGGCCTCTTTCCTCTTTGAAATATTCAGCCATCGTCAGACCAGTTTGAGCCACGCGTGCTCTGATACCGGGAGGTTCATTCATTTGACCAAAAACTAAAACTGTTTGAGGTAGAACTCCCGCCTCTTGCATTTCATGCCAAAGATCATTTCCCTCACGAGATCTTTCTCCAACACCCGCGAATACAGACACACCTTGATGCTCCGTAGCAATGTTGTTTATCAATTCTTGAATAATGACTGTTTTACCTACCCCTGCACCCCCAAAAGCTCCGATCTTACCCCCCTTCGTGAAAGGAGTTACTAAATCAAGAACTTTAATTCCAGTTTCAAGCACTTCTACCTCGGTAGCCTGGTCCTCGAAGGTAGGAGGTTGTCTATGAATAGGCCAACTCTCTGCCCCGTCTATTTCTTCCAGGCCATCAAGTGTTTCACCAAGCGTATTAAATAGCCTGCCTAGTGTTGGATCACCAACTGGAACAGATATAGCATCTCCAGTATCTACAGCATCTATCCCCCTCTTAAGACCTTCCGTCGGGCCTAATGCCAAGCATCTGACCCAGTTGTTGCCGATATGCTGTTCTACCTCAAGAACTAACTTATCGTCTCCAATAGAGGTCTCCAAAGCATTAAATACCGATGGCATGCCATCCGGTGGAAACTCCACATCTACAACAGTTCCTATAACTCTAACAATCTTTCCGGTTGCCATTCTCTGCTCCTAGACCTTATTTAAAGTCTCTTCAAAATAAAAACTAACTCTCAACAGCGGACACACCGCCTACTATGTCGAGAAGTTCCTTGGTAATACTTTCCTGTCTAAGTTTGTTCATTACTAAAGTCAAATCATCAACCATCGCGTTGGCATTATCGGTGGCTTGATTCATTGCCACCATTCGAGCCGATTGCTCGCTAGCGTTAGCTTCTAAGATCGCCTGGTGCACAATAGATTGGAAGTAGCGCGGCAATAGCTGCGAGAGTACTGCATTGGCATCAGGCTCAAATATATATCCACCAGTATTGGAAGTACCCAAATCTACGGGAATCACGGGCACAAGTTGATCAACCACAGGCCTTTGAGACGTGGTATTAACAAATTTGGCATAAGACACGAAAACAGAATCAACATCTCCGTTTTCAAAGCAGTTCATCATGGCATTTGAAACGGGTTCCGTGTCTGCACTAGATGGCCTATCGCCAAATCCTATAAACTCATTAATGATTTCTATGCCATTCCTACGAGAATAATCACGACCTTTCTTTCCGTAAGCCACCACTTTCACCGGCACCGATTGTTCTCCAATGAAATCGCCACTTGCTCTTAAAATGTTGGAGTTAAGGCCCCCGGTTAGTCCTCTATCAGGGGTTATCAAAATCAGCCCGACACTCTTCACTTCCCGTTCTTCCGCCAGCGGCTGTGATCCATTTTCATCGTCGCCTTGAGACATCACATTTGAGACCATCTGAGCCATACTTCCTGCATAGGCCCGTCCCCTTGTTGCGGAGTCTTGAGTCCGGCGGAGTTTCGATGCAGCAATCATAGACATTGCCTTCGTAATCTTCGCTGTGTTCTCGACGCTTCTTATACGCCTCGCGATTTGTCTTACGCTCGCCATTTAACTTGCCAAACCACTTTTTTTGAAGTTATCAATTGCAGATTTGAGGCTCTCCTCAGTATCGCTACTAATATCTCCTTCATCAACTATATTCTTTAGAATGTCAGAATGATTGGAAGTCATGTACCCGTGAAAGGCTTGCTCCCACCCAATCACAGAATCTATTTCCACATCATCTAGGAATCCCTCGTTCAAGGCGAATAGGATTGAAACTTGCTGTTCAACTGGTAGAGGGGCATTTTGGCCCTGCTTGAGAATCTCTACTCCTCTCTGTCCTCTTTCCAGTTGTCGCCTCGTCGCCGCATCAAGGTCATCCGTGCCGAATTGCGCGAAGGTCACCAATTCTCTGTATTGCGCCAGCTCAAGCCGTAAGCGGCCGGCAACTGATCGCATAGCCCTGGTCTGAGCAGAGCTTCCGACTCTGGAAACCGACAAACCTGCATTCACTGCTGGTCGGATCCCAGCATTGAACAGTTCAGGTTCCAGATAAATTTGACCATCAGTAATTGATATTACGTTGGTAGGCACGTATGCAGATACATCGCCTGCTTGAGTCTCAATGACCGGCAAAGCTGTGACAGACCCACCACCGTGGGCATCATCTAGGCGCGCCGCCCTCTCAAGCAATCTACTGTGCAAATAGAAAACATCTCCTGGATAGGCTTCTCTCCCCGGAGGTCGCTTCAGAAGAAGTGACATTTGCCTGTAAGCCCAAGCATGTTTTGATAAGTCATCATAAGCAATCAAAACGTCCTTGCCTTGAGCCATAAAGTATTCGGCCATTGCGCAGCCGGTGTATGGGGCTAAGTATTGCATGGGAGCTGAATCGGATGCGTTAGCGGCAACTACAATTGTGTGATCCATCGCACCAAATTGTTCTAGAGTACCGACAGTCTGTGCGACTTTTCCGACCTTCTGTCCAACAGAAACGTAGATACAGATCAAGTCGCCACCTTTTTGGTTGATGATCGCATCGACGCATATGGCAGTTTTACCTGTTGTCCTGTCTCCAATAATTAATTCCCTTTGTCCCCTACCTATCGGAATCATGGCATCAATCGCCTTAATGCCTGTCTGTACGGGTGTATCTACAGATTTCCTAATGGCAACGTTTGGGGCAACAATTTCTACCTCGCGGGTTTCGTTTGTCTCGACTGGACCTTTACCGTCAATCGGAGATCCTATACCGTCAACAACTCTACCTAAAAGTTCCTCACCAACAGGAACCTGCATCACTCTTCCGGTGCCGCGAACTTCCGTACCCTCCTTGATGCCAAGAGGGTCGCCCAGAATGACAATTCCAACACTGTCCTCTTCAAGGTTTAGAGCAATTCCAGCAACTCCGCCCTCAAATTCGACGAGCTCGTTATAAGCCACTCCTGAAAGTCCGTGAACTCGAGCTATTCCGTCTCCTACCTCAATCACGGACCCAACATCAACCATTCCCAAGTCGCTGCCGAAACCTTCGATTTGTTTCTTTATAACCGATGCTATGTCCTGTCCTCTGACAGCCATATCACCCTCCAATTCCTCACGGTATAAACCGTCCAGTAACTTCTTCTATTTTTTGGTATCAGGGCTGCTATGTCCCTCTTATTAGCTCCCGTTTCATGTCATCAAAACGGGTTTTTACGCTCCCATCTATTAGCCTGTCCCCGACTCGGGCAACAAATCCTCCAATGATAGACTCATCCGTGCGGGTTGTAACAGAAATATCTTTACCTACCAGCGACGATAAATCTTTGGTGATAGCGGCAATTTGTTCGTCATTAAGTGGTACAGCCGAGGTTATTTCAGCCCTTTCTACCCCTTTATTCGAATCCACCAATTCCTGAAAGGCATCCGTTATCGCGGGTAAATTTGATACGGCTCCCCGTGATGCTAAGACACATGTCAAATTAACTGCCAGATTAGATACTGTCTCGTCAAACAATTCTTTTACCACTGCTGTCTTCTTATCCATCTCTATCTGAGGCGAATCGACGAATCCAACAAAAGTTTGATCAGTTGCAGATTGAGACAATAGAGACAGATCGTCAAGCCATTTATCAACATCACCCTTTTCAAGAGCAATTTGATAAATGGCCTGCGCATATCTTCTTGCTGAAACAGTACGTGCCATATTACTTACTACCCGAAGTACTTTCCTCAAGAACGCTTTCTATGAGATCTTTATGACCATCTTCATCAAGCGAAGTTCTTACTACTTTTTCTGCGGCCGATATTGCCAATCCAGCAAATTCCTTCCTCAGGTCTTCGATTGCCGAGTCCCGCTCCCGTTGTATAGTGGCCTCGGCCCTGACTCTTTCTTGTTCAATATCATCTCGAACCTTAGCCATTTCCTCTTCTCTAAACCTTTCGGCGGTTTCACGTGCTTCTACTACAAGTCTTTGCCCCTCTACTCTAGCCTCAGCCAGTTGTTCCTGTATAACTTCCTCAGAACGTGCAGCCTGCTCCCTAGCTATGTCGGATGCCTCAAGACCTTCTCGTATCTTCTCAGCTCTCTGATCCATCAAAGAGACAAGCGGTTTATACAGCAGTTTAGACAATATAAAAAACAGGATGCCAAAACTAATGATTTGAGTTATCAAACCAGGTAAATTTATACCTAGAGCGTCCATAAGGACCTCCTAATCGAAATCCGCTCTCCATAAGGGCACAAGATCCCCTTATGCTCACGGGATCCTGTGCTAAACGAACTTAATAATAATTGCTACGACCAACGCGTAAATTGCTATTGCTTCCGTGAAAGCTATCGCTAAGATCATGTTCTGCTGAATCTGACCTCCAGCCTCTGGATTTCTCCCCAAGGCCTCCATCGCCTTTGACGCGAGCATTCCAATTCCTATACCAGGTCCTATGGCTCCAAGGCCAATTGCAAGACCAGCTCCTATATTCATGATGTCGCCTTCCATCTCACACTCCTTAATGTGTATTTCCGGTAGTTGACTACCTAACTAATTTTTCCTATAAGATACAAGCCAGTATCCTAATTTTAATGATGTTCTTCAGACCCATGTGCCACACTTGCCATAGATGCAAATACCAGGGTCAGCATTGAGAATATAAGGGCTTGTATTACCCCGACAAAGAGCTCCAGTCCTAAGAACGGAATTATTCCGATCATAGGAAGTAAAAAGCCCATCGCCATGAGGAGTACTTCCCCGGCAAATATATTTCCAAAAAGCCTAAACGTAAAACTAATTATCTTGGCAAATTCGCTAATTATCTCCAAGATACCCACAAAAAAACCGATTGGGCCCTCTTTAAAATTAATGAATTTCCCCAGATGCGTTATTGAGCCCAATATACTTAAGCCCCAATAGTGGACCATTACCATAGCAATCAACGCCATTGCGAGCGTCATGTTTACATCAGTGTTAGCACTTCGCAAAAATGGGACTAGGTGGCCTGCTCTTTTACCGTCTCCAACGTCTCCGTGAGCTTCTTCATAGTCATGAAAAGTGAGTTCCTCACTAAGGGAGCCCGGCTGCAATATCGCAAGTCCTCCGGTCCCACTGAAAACATGTAGATTCACACTGTCAAGATGTCCAGAATGGTCGTCTTCATGGCCCGAATGCTTTCCTGAAGTTTTCTTATGTCCAGAAGCAGACTGATGAGCATCATGTTCGGCTGGATCGGCGTAGTGATGTACTCCATGGTGATGTGCAATTTCCGCAGGATCGGCCACTCGACCAACAGTCCCAAATCCAGGCAATATACCCATCCAGTTGGCCACAACTATAAATATAAAGATTGTAAACACTAACGGAAAGAATCTTCTTCCATTTACAGGACCGGCGATACTTTCACACAGATTCAGGAAAAATTCCATGATGAGTTCAAAAAGCGCCTGCAGGCGACCTGGAACCTCACTTATTCCTCTTCTCACGACTATCGCGACCAAAGTTAGGATAATAATAGCAAGCCAAGTTGTGACCATGGTGTTCATCAGGTCCCAATCTCCGATTGGAGTATCAAAACCTTTCACGACGATTTCTGCAGGAAGTTGTATTGCTGGCAACGAACTCGAAAGAAATCCGAATCCTAAGGAATTACCTAGGGCTCCACCGAGAATGCTGACTACAAAAACAGCAGCGATGAGTATAGTGATTGAAAGGGCTTTTGGGCTGCCCAGCAGCTTCGCCACTATTTACGGATCTCCTTCCTGACTTTCCTCAGCAATGTATCTGAGCACTGCCATTAACATTCTATACATGCCAGTGACTGCTGCAGTAAGCCCTACAAACACACCAGCAAGTGTCGCCACGGGAGCGAATCCGAAGTAGTTGTCAATCCATAAGCCGGACATAGCCCCTAAACCTATGCAAATCGCAACATACCAGCCAACGCCTAAGAGACGAAGGACTACTCCCATTTTCTTGGGAGTCACAATCCACACCCTTGAACGGTTGTTAAGATTATCACAATGCCCAGAAAATGGTCAAAATAACCCTCTACTCAAAATACCAGATTGTAATAGTCTCCAGCTATTCAGGCATCCTTGCCAAGATCATCTAGATCCAAACTATCTATGAAATCCGTATAGGCAGACAATCTTTCTAGCTCTTCCTCCGCCACGGGACTGGTCTGGCTTTCTTCGGCATCCATTGACTCAGATTCATCTGATTCAACATCAAGACTGACTCCTGCCCTTTCCACAACGTCGTCCTCTGCGAATATGGGAGCATTGGTCCTTACAGCGAGTGCTAAGGCATCACTGGGGCGAGAATCTATTTCTATACTGCTTCCGTTGTAATCGACAACTATCTTTGCAAAAAAAGTGTCATTTTTGAGTTCAGATACTATTATCCGTTGAACTGACGCCCCAAGGTTCCCAATCACGGAACCAAGCAAATCATGAGTCATCGGACGAGGAACCTCTACATCCATTAGCTTCAGCCGTATAGCCTCCACTTCAAAGTGGCCGATAAATATTGGCAGATATAGATCCGACTCCTTCACCCGAAGGACAATCGCTCTTTGCTTAGTTTCCTGCCTGACGCGGATGCTCTCAATCTCCAGCTCCATCATCTGGGCATACCTCCTATATATTTACCACATATTGATCAGCTTTCCGCTGATTGCTCCAACCGTACCAATCCGATTGGGGCAGCAATTCTAATTTCAGCCCTTTTCTGTGTCAACAAAATTCAGTCTGTGAAGTCAGATTTACAGGTTATTTAATCTCCAATTGTGTGAGATCTGATCTCCTTAGCCCTCTTTTCAACCTGAGACCTCGGCATAACCAATCTCCGGCCGCAACCACTACATCCCAACCCTATATCAGCCCCTATCCTATCTACTACCCACATAGATGTTCCACAGGGATGTGGCTTTTTCATAATGACGATATCACCGATCGTAAAATTCTGGACCATGACTAATAACCGTCAGTACCCTGAATTTATACCAATGATGTTTTCTATATTTGACCGGAGAGTATTGGCTGCCTCAGCTGCTGCAGACTGGAATGTATTCTTTTGCCTTGAAGCGTATATGATCCCTCTTGAAGAATTGATCAAAAAATTCGCATCTGATGCGGATGACATGGCAGAAATAACAGATTCCTCTAGATTCCCCTCCTGCGAGCCTACTCCGGGTATAAGCATGGGGACACAAGGGGCCAACTGCCTAACAGTTTCAAGTTCATAGGGATATGTAGCTCCAACAACAAGTCCCAAGTTACCACCTTCATTCCATTCATTTGCTAACGCGGCCATCTTTTTGAATACTGGATTCCCTTCGGCCTTTTCGTCCCCTTGGAATAAGGCCCCTCCTGGGTTAGATGACTTACACCAAACGTATACACCCTTATCCCCATAGCTTATAAAAGGCACAATCGAATCATAGCCTCCGTAAGCATTCACAGTTGCAGCATCAAACCCCCAAGTTTCAAACAAGGCTTCTGCATATTTAGCACTTGTCGAACCTATATCACCCCTCTTTCCATCCCCAATAACAATCTTACTGGGATAATTTACGTGTATATAGTCCACAATTTTCTTCATGGATATGAAGCCAGGTGCACCTAGAACTTCAAAAAAAGCTAGGTTCGGTTTGAAAGCGGCTGCGTACTCGGCAGTCGCATCAATAATAGATATACAAAATTCATAAACGTCTGAAACTGGCATTAATTCTGGATCTGGATCCAGACCTACGCAAACGTGGCTATTTGCGGAATTTGACGCTTGTATCAAAATATCTTGAAAATTAGTCATATTCTCTGAAACTCCGGATATGTCATGGCAATTGTGAAAACTATATACAAAAGACTCCTTCAATCATATGGCCCACAGCTGTGGTGGCCCGCTGAAACGGAGTTTGAGGTAATGGTAGGAGCTGTTTTAACCCAACATACGAGTTGGACCAACGTCGAAAAATCGATCACGTCATTGAATAAAAAAAATGCCCTCCATATCGAAGCTATCATGCAGATGCCCGAGACAGAACTTTCGACGCTAATCCGCCCTTCGGGTTTTCACAGGGTTAAGGCAAAAACATTAATCTCTCTAGCCACACTGATACATGAACAATACGATGGGTCCGTCGAGAAACTCAAAAAGCTTCCATCTAATAAAAAAAGAATTATTCTTTTGGGGGTGAAGGGAATTGGCCCAGAAACGGCCGACGACATATTGCTATATGCGCTTAATGAGCCATGTTTCGTTATTGACGAATATACTAAAAGAATATTTAAACGGGTGGGAAAAACTCCCAACAACGGATCATATAATAGTTGGCAGAAAATGCTCGATAAAGAGTTTAAAGGCAGCCTGAACGAAATGAGGGAGTATCACGCTTTATTGGTTGTACTTGGTAAAAACCACTGCAAAAGTGATCCAAACTGCACAGGGTGTCCGTTAGTGGACATATGTGTATATGGGTCTTCACATATGTCTGCTAGTTAATCCGGGCTTCTCTTGACAAGAAATCTTCGCCGAAGGGTAAGTACTTTCTCTTCTCGTTGATTTATTCCCCTACTCTCGATGTACACGATCCCTCTGTCTTCTCTTGATTTAGATGGAATAATTTCTAGTACTTCGCTCTCCCCATAGATGGTATCTCCATGAAAAGTGGGACCATCATGAGTGACATTCTCATAGACGAGATTGGCAACTGCTTTTCCGGATGTTTGCCTCACACTCATTCCAACCACAAGACTCAAGACAAGCAGCCCATTGACTAGTGTTTTCCCATGTTGGTGACCTGACATGTAATTTTCATCAGTGTGAAGAGGGTTATCATTCATAGTAATGAGAGAAAAAAGATGGTTGTCCATTTCAGTAATAGTTTTACCTGGCCAGTGCTTAAAAATCTGACCGGGCTGAAAATCTTCGAACCAGCCCCCAAAAGAATCCCTGGAATCAATAATTATTTTTTTAGAAGCCATCAGAATCTCCGTATTAGTCAGTTAGACAGCATGCTGTTGAAGCAGCCGTTTAGCTATCAAAAGTTTCATAATCTCGTTTGTGCCCTCACCGATAATCATGAGCGGAGCATCCCTGTAATATCGTTCAATCGGTAAAGCTTTCGTGTATCCAACGCCACCGTGTATCCTCATCGCTTCCATTGCTACTTCTCCGCACATCTCACTGGCAAAAAGCTTTGCCATCGCGGTTTCAAGATCATTCCTTTCGCCAGAGTCTTTTTTCTCTGCGGCGTCAAAAACCATCAGCCTTGCAGCATGAATCTTAGAGGCCATATCAGCGAGTTTAATCTGAATAGCCTGGTGGTCAGAAATATTGCGTCCGAACGTCTTTCTCCGCTGGGAATACTCAATAGCCGCATCAAAAGCAGCCTGTGCGACACCTACGGCCCTTGCAGCGACATTTATTCTTCCTGTTTCAAGTCCAGCCATTACATGATGAAAGCCTTTCCCTTCCTCCCCTCCCACAAGATTTTCTGAACCTACTCTGCAATCATCAAATATTAACTCACAAGTATCTATCCCTCGGTATCCCAATTTATCTATGTGTTGGCCTACGCTAAAACCTTCAACAGGCTTTTCAAAAATGAAGCAACTTATTCCTTTGTGGGCTGGCGCAGCCTGGGGATCAGTTTTGGCCATCAGAGCAAATACATTTCCGTTCTCTCCATTACTGATAAACATCTTTCGACCATTTATCAAATATTCCTCACCCTCTTTTTTTGCAACGGTTGATATATTCTGGGCGTCACTACCAGCTTCAGGCTCCGTAAGTGCCAGCCCGCCTCTTAATTCTCCTGATGCCATACGGGGAAGAATTCTTTGTTTTTGTTCTTCAGTACCATAAGTGGATACGATATGGCTGAGTACATGATGTGTACCAATTATCCCAGAAAGACTCATCCACCCTTTACTGATCTCCTCAAAAATCATCGCAAACGTGGTGAAGTCTAATTCCATACCTCCATATTCCACGGGAATTGTGATTCCAAATAAGCCCAGGTCACGCATTTTGGGTATCAGTTCATGAGGATAAATATCTTCGTTATCGTATGTCTGCGCGATTGGTTCAACCTCTCGGCGAACAAAATCGCGAACCATAGATACTATCTGTTTGCGTTCATCTTCCGAAGTGCGGGTAGACATAGGTTTGTCCTTTCCAGTTTTGTTTCCCTATGATTCATCAACTTTGTACTGTCTATTACCAACGTTACGCGCAGAAACACCCAAAACATTTATGAATCCTTCCGCATCCACGTGGTCATAACTACCGATACCTTCCATGGAACCATCATCCGTATAAAGAGAATACGGCATCGCTTCAGCCGTATCTTCTGCCGTATCGAAAAATATATTCCCTTTATAAATTTTCAACTGGATTTTTCCAGAAACAAGTGAGCTGAACACCTCAATTGAGGCCAAGGCTGATCTAGTTGCCGAGTCAAGCCAGTATCCTTGATATATCTGCTTACTTATTAGCGAGGATAGGTCATCGTAATATTCGCGTGATCTCCTATCCAGAACAAACTGCAGTAGGAACTCATAGCTGCTCCCCAGTAAGTCCATACCAGGAGATTCATATATGCCCCGAGACTTAATACCCACAAATCGATTTTCCACCACATGAGTGCCTATACCAACACCATTTCTCCCAGCCAGCTCGTTGCATAAAACAAAAATGTCCGTTAGTGGCAATTTTTCACCATTAACCGATACAGGGATACCATCTTTCCATTCAATCGTTACGTACTCAGGAACATCTGGAGCATCCCACGGCCAAACACCCATACCTGGCTCAACAAAACTCGGAGAGATACTAACGTCCTCAAGATCTCCGGCTTCATGTGTGAGACCCAGAAAATTTGCATCAGTCGAATAACGCGACTCTTGGGCAGGGCGAATTGGAAGATTGTGAGATTCACAGTAATCAATCATTTCCTGTCTTCCTGGAAAGTCTTCCAGGAATTCTGGGTCTCTCCAGGGGGCATAAACCTTTACTTCAGGATTGATTATATTTGCTGCCAGTTGAAATCTAACCTGATCATTTCCTCTTCCAGTAGCACCATGAAAAAGCACAGATATACCTTTGGTGTGAAATTCTCTGAGAATTACTTCTACCGTGACAGGCCTAGCTATACCGGTAGTATTCCAATAACCACCTTCATATTTCGACTGGGCCTGTATGACTTTTAGGCCTGCCTTAGCCAACTCGACCTGACCTGGCACAATCATCGCCGATTCGGCTCCACACTCCGTCATCCGCTTTGAAACTTCAGAGATATCCGATTCATCGGGTTGACCAAGGTCCACCGTGAAACAATGAACTTTGATCCCTTTCTTAGCCAACCAATGTGTTACTGTACAGCTATCAAGTCCCCCTGAAACGGCTCCTCCAAATACAACTTTGTCATTAGTGTGTAATTCACTCCAATTCAATTGTATTGGTCCCTCAAGAGGTTGCGTTCCTTAGGCCCTCTTCCAACCTTTCAAGTGCTTCGTCAATTTCTGCCTCAGTTATCGTTAAGACAGGCATCAGTCTAACTGTATTAGGCCTCATAGGATTCATTAGCAATCCAGCGTCATTACAAGCTGAAATAACTTCGGGAGTTAAGTCAGAGTCAAATTCAACCGCCCAAAGAAGTCCCATACCTCGAACATCAGTTATAAACTCATGCCCGGCTTGAATCTTTCTCAATCCTTCACCTAGATATTCTCCCATTTTGGCAGCGTTCTCAGTGACATTATTGTCTATTAGATATTTTGTAGAAGCATGTGCTGCGGCGCAGGTCAAAGGGTTCCCCCCAAAAGTGGACCCGTGATCCCCAGGATCAAAAGCACACGCTGAATCTTTCGCCATAAAGGCGCCAATGGGAACACCACCACCTAGACCTTTCGCCAAAGTAATGATGTCTGGTTCTACCTCAAAACTCTGATATCCGAAAAGGGTCCCTAGCCTTCCCAGTCCCGTCTGAACCTCATCGAAAATCAACAGAATGTTGTTCTCGTCGCACCAGGATCGTACTCCCTGCAGATAGTCAGTATCTGGGATATTAACTCCCCCTTCACCTTGCACCGGTTCCAACATAATTGCGACTGTGTTCTCATTGGTTGCCGATTTAATTGCTTCAAGATCGTTATAAGGAACATGAGTGAACCCTGTAGGAATGGGCTCAAACAACTCCTGGTAATGTGGTTGACCTGTGGCCGATACATTCATCATGGTTCTCCCATGAAAAGAGTTGAGGGCGGTAATGATTCCATAGGCACCATTCTTGTTTTTCTTGCCATATTTTTTAGCTAGTTTAATCGCCCCCTCATTAGCCTCCGCCCCGCTATTACAAATGAAAATTTTGTCCAGACAACTATTTTCCACCAAAATTTCGGCCATTTTTAATTGTGGTATCGAGTAGAACTGGTTAGACGTCTGTAGAAGAGTTCTTGCCTGCTCTGCAATTGCATCCGCCACTGCCTCATTACAATGTCCAACATTGTTCACAGCCCAACCAGAAGTGAAATCTAAGTATTCCTTGCCGTCCACATCCCAAACCCTAGCACCATCACCTCTCTCCAGTACCATAGGCTGCCGACGTACAAGAAACATGTAGTACTTACTCTCAATATCTTTCCATTGTTCAGTCGTAGCCATCTCAGTCTCCTTATTCCGGTATTTCTAACGCATCTATCAAAGCGTTAAGTGCATCAAGTTCATTTCTTAGTATCTCTAAAGAGCGCTTTATCTTATCAGCCTGTTCATCTGAATGTACTGGGACAGCGGTTCCCGTCTGACTTGACTGAGAAATAGTAGGCTTTTCTTCCGTTTGGGAGAGTCCAAATAACTTACCAGTCAGTTCTGTAATGGCTTCATCAAGCGAATCCGCCATGACCACTTCATCCGCTGTAGCCAATATAACTTTTTTGAGTTCCGGAAAACTCACACCTTCCGCCTGAATATAAACCGGTTCGGCGTATAAGATCGAGTCTCCTACAGGAATCACCAATAAGTTTCCTCTTATACAAGTAGACCCCTCTGAACATCTCAGGGTAAACCATGCAGATATGTCCTGATCATTATCTATTCTCGCCTCAACTTGTTCCGGCCCGTCCACTTGACGATCCTTAGGGAAGTTATAGGCAACTAATTTCCCATAAACATCACCATCACTCCTCGCGGCCAGCCAACCAACCATGTTGGGACGGTCGTTGGGAGTGTAAGGAATCAAAAGTACAAATTCTTCTTTTGACTCCCCAGGTAATTTCATAATTACGTAATACGGTTCTACGGGCTGAAGAGTTTCCCCTTGACCAAATTTTTCCTGAGGAATTGCCCATAAGTCTTCGTTTCCATAGAAATGTTCAGGGTTTTCCATATGGTATTTAATGTGCTTGGAGGCCTGGGTTGTAAAAAGCCCCTGAGGATATCGCATGTGACTCTTTAGCGAGTCAGGCATCTGTGACAAATCCGTAAATAGATCAGGGAAAATACTGTCGTAGGTTCTCGCCAAAGGATCTTCAGGACTCCATAAGTAGAATTTAATGGACCCGTGATAGGCGTCTACAACGACTTTCACACTATTCCTGACATAGTTGTAACTTCCCCCTTTAACGTCATCTGCTACAGGATCCGAATAAGGCATGTTGGCGGATGTAGTGTACGCATCTTGCACCCAAAATAACTGACCACTGTCAGCCACTATATATGGATCTTTATCTAATAATAGAAAGGGCGCTACTGTTTTGATTCTTTCCTGTATAGCCCTTCTGTACTGAATCCTACTGTCGGGATTCAATTCACTGCTAATCAGTATATTTATGTCACCCATTTCCCAGGCATAAATTAACTGTCGGAACCACGACCCCACGGAAACACCACCTTCGCCACTGTAGTTGGTTTTGGCAAGATCCCCAGTACCTGTTTGATAATCCAGTTCCTCAGTGTTTGTGTTCACAATCACATAATCAAGCGTGTTTTCGCCGTAATAGATCCTCGGATTAGAAACAACTAACTCAGGTGACTCTCGGGTTGAAGGGGAAGAAACAGGGATTTCCCCGTTTGCCGGGATGTCTTTTGCGAAAAAAACAGGTCTTCCTTCGGGAGTGAACTCAGTCACTGGGCTCATTGCTATTCCAATTCCATGAGTATAGTAGAGTCGACTGTTCACCCAAGTTTGTGCTGACTCATCAAGCTTTTCAGGCGCAACTTCACGTGCTGCTAATAGAACCTGCCTGTATTCGCCATTAATTTCATATCTATCAACGTCAGCATCCTTGAAGTCGTAGTAGGGCCGAATTAGCTGAATCTGGCGATATACGCTAGTAAGAGGTCTGTAATCCCAGAGTCTTATATTTTCTATCGTCGCGATATTGTCAGAAACAAGTTCAGGGGTTATCCGTCCTTCCGCCTCGTAATATGTCTCTGTAATATCACCTATCCCGTACCCAAGACGAGTGTAATCCATGTTCCGTTGAATGAATTCCTTTTCTTTAACAAATTCATTTGGGTCAACTGTAAATTGTTGAACTATTGAAGGCCAGCCACTTCCGAGAGCAAAAATTAGAATAATCCAAAGCCCAAGAACTCCAAAAGCCAAGCGCAATCTACCTGTAAGTGATCCAAACATCATCACCGCAGCAGTAACAACACCTAATATAGCTAGTACCAGCAGAGCAGGCTGCTTAGAATGAACATCTGCATAAGTTGCACCAAACACAACTCCACCATCTGAATGAACAAGTTCTAACCTGTCTATCCAGAGTCCAACGGAAGCAACCAAAACCAGTAATGAACCAATAATGACGAATTGATTTCTTAGAGCGGGGGTAAGGGTGAAGCTAACACCCCTCAACGTGTAGGTGGCAAACGCAATTATTGCCGAACCTATAAGACATACAACTCCTACTCCAAAAATCCAACTTTGCACAAATGAGTACATCGGCAAGGCAAATATGAAAAAGGACAAATCTCGCTCATACAGGGGATCAGTAACCCCAAAAGAAGCAGCATTTGTAAACCTGAGGAACAATTCCCACTGACTGGAAAATAATGATCCGAAAATGATTCCAAGAATTATTGCCGCTAGTACTCCCCCAATGAAAATCACCTTGGTTATTAGTGAAACTACAGAATCCGGGATAGGAGCGTCTATAGAACCGGAAGAGGATCTTTTAGCTGCAAATAAGGCAGCCCCTACGGAAATTATCACTATCACAAAACCTGTGACAAATAAGATAACTTTCGTCAAAATTACCTTAACAAAAATCCCTTTAAAGCCCAATTCTCCAAACCACAACCAGTCAGCAAAAACACCTCTGCCAAATGAAATGAGGAAGATTGACGCTATCAAAATGGCGGCCAATATAATCCACTTCAAACGTCCAGCCAGGCCCCCTGGCAATGATAAATTATTAAGATCAATTGGTGGTAACGGTCCGTTAGTCATAATTTTCTACTTATCAACCTATCCTTGTTCCGATATTTTTACCGGATAATATGTTCTTTAAAGCGCCAGGAACACGGCCATCTATAATTTGAGAAACAGCTCCTCCATCAAGGGCCTCCAAACAAGCCTCCATTTTGGGTAACATGCCCCCTGCGACAACATTGGAGCGTACGAGCATGTCCGCTTGTCTTTTGGTGACTCTTGGAATTAAACGATGAGAGGCATCGAGTACACCTTCAACATCAGTTAGGAAAACCATCCGACTCGCTCTCAGAGCAGATGCAATATATCCGGCCACAGTGTCTGCATTGATGTTAAGCAAGGCCCCTTGTTCATCTGGTTCCCGGCTTATGTCGAAACCAACTGGTGCTATCACGGGTATAAACCCAGACTCCAATGAAGCTAGTATAGGAGCAGTGTTCACCCCATTAATTTTGCCGACAAACCCAAGATCAGGATTTGCTATAGAGGCATCAATCATGCCTCCATCGGCCCCCGACAGACCAATAGCATTCCCGCCTCTCGAGTTGATTGAGGAAACAAGTGTCTTATTAACGAGTCCAGTTAATACAGCAACAACTATTTCTAAACTCGCTGAGTCAGTGACCCGAAGACCATCCACAAATCGCGGCCTAACACCCTGCTTCTCCATCCATTCCGATATAACCTTCCCACCTCCGTGCACAACAACAAATTTGATCCCTTCTTTCTGCAGATGGACCAGGTCATCCAGAGAAGTGTCATGACTCCCTAGCGTACTGCCTCCAATTTTCACCACCGCAATATCTGATTCAGACGTCATACCGCTATCGCTAACATCAATTTTTTCTTCAGATATGCAATTATTACAATCCAGATCTCGCTCTTGATCCATTGGATCGTTATAACTTTCATCAAAACTGGGATGCTGTGGATTCACTTGCTGGTTAATACCTCAGGGAAATTCTTATTTACTAATAACTTCCGGATAATTCTTTATGATTTAGGTGCTGTAGGCAGAATTAAAAATCACATATTCCTCGGTTAAATCACATCCCCAGGCTGTGGCGGAATGTTCTCCAACGTTTAAGGATATCCTGAAAGGAATCTCATTCCCACTCATTGCACTGACAACAGCCTCTTTATAGTAGGGAATGGCGACCCCTTCATGTACGATGTGAATTTCATTGATGAAAACATCAACCTTTTTTTCTATCAGAGATATCCCGCTTTTTCCTAACGCCATTACCAATCTCCCCCAGTTGGGGTCTCTACCATGCACCATTGCCTTCACCAAAAGAGATGATGCTATTTCTCTCGCAGACACTCTGGCTTCAGCCAAGGTTTCTGCACCCTCTACAGTGACTTCTATGAGCCGCTGAGCCCCTTCCCCATCTCTCACAAGTTCCTTTGCAAGTTCTGTACTTATGTAGCCAACCGCCTCCCTCAAAAGATCAGCCCCTGTAGAGGAGTCGGAAATCTGGGATGTACCCGAGGCCCCGTTCGCCAAGATAACCACCGTATCGTTAGTACTTTGATCACCATCAACATCAATCATGTTGAACGAAGCGTTGACGGCATCTGAAAGCACCTCTTGTAGAAAGCTCCCATCCACGTTTGCATCTGTGGTTATGAAACAAAGCATTGTAGCCATGTTCGGGTGAATCATACCCACGCCTTTAGCGGCACCACCCACGGTAACTGTTTCTCCGTCATGTACGAAAGAGACCGCCCTCTCTTTATGCTTGCTATCTGTCGTCATGAGAGAACGAGCAAAGTCAGTTCCTCCATCTGAAGTCAAAGCAACATTAGTCACGTTTTGACGAATCAGCGCCATAGGAAGTTCCACACCAATCATCCCTGTGCTGGCTACAAACAGTTCTCCTCCATCAACACCTACGTGTGATCCGGCAAGATTAGTCATCTCTTCCGCATCGGTAAATCCCTGATCCCCTACACTACAGTTCGCACATCCACTATTCGCCACTACACCGCGGGCCACCCCTCGCTCTAACCGTTTCCTACTAGCCGTAACCGATGGAGATTCAATACTGTTGGAAGTGAATGTAGCAGCAGCATTTGCTTGACGATCAGACAGCAATATCCCTAAATCCAGGCTATCTGTCTCTGTCTTGAGACCGGCATATGTTCCCCCAGCAATAAATCCCTGTGCGGATGTAACTCCGCCGCCGTTAACTATTTCAATCATTTAACCAAGTCCCCCAATATCAAACATACTTCCGATATCCAAAGTATTAATTGCATAAATCTGGCAAGCAAAAATGCGAATGGAAATTCCAGCCTAAGAAGCCGGCGAAGTATATCACACAGGCACAAATTACGAACAAGAAATCTCTACATATATGCTACAATCCCGCCATAGATCATGTTGGTAAAGCAATCCGTATTGGCCACAAGTCAGCTGAGGCACGTATTACCTAGTTTCGGCTTGGTTCAAAACCGTTCTTTAACATCATAGATATATTACTTAACTGGATTCTGAGGAGAAGGTAAATTTATGGCTTCACAACCCGGATCAAAAACAGCGGTAGGGAAAAGACCTATAAGACATGACGGTTACGACAAAGTTACTGGGAAAGCTTTGTATGGAGCTGATACTAATCTTCCAGGCATGTTGCACGGCAGAATTCTGCGAAGTCCGCACGCACATGCCCGAATTATCTCTATAGATACAACAAAGGCAGAATCACATCCTGACGTACACTCAGTCATTACTAATGCTGACTTTCCGTCACAGAAAAACGAGTCAGTTGCGGCTGTACCAGGTCCCCCAATAAATTTAAAACAGCAAACCGACAATGTTTTGGCAGGATCAAAAGTTTTATATAAAGGACATCCAGTCGTAGCCATTGCGGCAACTAGCAGCCACGCTGCAGAAGAAGCACTGGATCTCATTAACGTTGACTACGAAGTTCTGAGCTCGGTCAGTACAGTTGAGGACGCAATTTCGAATGATGCTCCTCTATTGCACGAAGAATACAAAAACAATATTTCCAGCCACACACAATTGCAAATTGGAGATATTACAAAGGGTTTCCAAAATGCGACACACGTAGCAGAACGCGAGTTTAGAACTTCAACGGTACACCAAGGCTATATCGAACCGCATTCAGCTACAGGATGGTGGACTCCAAACAACAGAGTCACTGTATGGGGTAGTTCCCAAGGGCATTTCCAAATAAGAGACAAAACTTCACTCGTGCTTGGAATCCCTTACTCGTCCATTAAAGTGATACCAATGGAAATCGGTGGGGGATTCGGAGGGAAAACAACAATCTATCTGGAGCCAATCGCGGCTCTCCTATCTCAAAAATCTGGTTCCCCAGTTAAAGTGACAATGACCAGAGCAGAGGTACTCGAGTCTACCGGGCCAACATCAGGATCTTATATGAATGTGAAAATAGGAACCGATGACGACGGGAAAATACTGGCGGCCTACGCTGATTTGAAATTTGAGGCTGGAGCATTCCCAGGATCACCAGTTGGCGCTGCTGCCAACTGCATATTTACACCTTACGACATTGAGAACGTTCTAATCGACGCATACGACATAGTGGATAACAAACCAAAAACTACGGCCTACAGAGCTCCTGGCGCACCAATTGGGTCATTTGCAGCAGAAACCCTTTTGGATGAACTGGCTGAGGAACTTGGGATAGATCCCATTGAATTCAGGTTGATGAATGGGGCCAAAGAGGGGACCCTGAGACCCTCCGGCATCACGAATCCAAAAATCGGTTGTTTAGAAACGGCCCAAGCTGCTAAAGAGCATTCGCACTACTCGACTCCAATCGGAAAAGCAGAAAACGGAAACTTAAGGGGACGTGGAGTTGCTTCAGGATTTTGGATTAACGGTAGTGGTGCTGCCTGCGCTATAGCCAACGTGAATTTTGACGGCACGATTAACTTAACCATAGGTTCCATGGATATTGGAGGACTGAGACCTGTCGCTGCTCAGCATGTCGCGGAAGTACTAGGAATTCCTATAGAGGATATAAACCCACAAGTTGGCGATACTGAGACGATTGGATATACATCAATGACAGGTGGAAGTGGTGGAGCTTTTAAAACAGGCTGGGCTAGCTATGAAGCCGCCCAGGACGTCAAAAGACAACTTTTGCAAAGAGCGGCAGAAGTCTGGGAAGCATCCTTAGATGATATAGAACTGGTTGACGGAAAATTCAGACATTCTGCTGATCCCGTACTCCAGATGTCCTTCGCTGAACTCGCATCAAAACTTCCCGATACTGGTGGTCCCGTCGTGGGCAGAGCAAACCTAGACCCAAGGGGGCCCGGGAGTGCCTTCGCAACCCATATAGTTGATGTGGAGGTAGATCCAGAGACCGGCAAAGTTGAGATTCTTCGATATACGGCCGCCCAGGATGCAGGAACAGCAATTCACCCGGACTATGTTGAGGGCCAAATCCAAGGGGGAGTAGTCCAAGGAATAGGCTGGGCACTTAACGAAGAGTATTTTATGAATGATGAAGGGGCAATGGTAAATTCCAGTCTATTAGATTACAGAATGCCTACCTCTCTAGATTTGCCAATGATAGAACCGGTGATAGTGGAAGTATCTAATCCACTTCATCCATATGGTGTACGTGGAGTCGGAGAGGTCCCTATCGTTCCTCCACTAGCAGCTATCGCCAACGCAATATACGATGCGATAGGAGTCAGGATGGTTGAACTTCCAATGAATCCTGCTGCAGTTACAGCCGCTATTCAAAACAAGTAACCCTTTAAGAAAGCTGAGCCTAAACTTGTTAATTCGATTTGCATTCGAATTAACAAGTTTAGGGAACCTCCGGTTTTCCGTAGCAGAGGTATTTTAGTGTCGTTGGTCATAGGAATTACAGGCTCTATAGCATCTGGTAAAAGCACTGCCTGCCAATATCTACAATCGAAAGGAGCCACACACTGCGATGCTGACAAACTGGTACATCGAATGTATGACCCAGAAAAACCTGCCTTTCATCGAATCGTCAAGGCTTTTGGCAACACAGTAGTTGGAGACGATGGATTCATAGACAGAAAGATCCTAGGGGGCAAAGTCTTTGGTAGGCCAGAAGAAATGGCACGGTTGACTGAGGCTATTGGCGACATATTTGCTGAAGTAAGCGGGGTAATGAAGGATTGGAGACAGTCATTGGACCCCAATGAGATCGGGCTTATGGAAGCAGTAAATTTTATCGAGGCAGGTTACGGCCAATTCAGTGACGTCACATGGCTATTCGCTGCTGATAACGAATTGGCCATGTCCCGGCTTATGGCAAGAAATAACCTTGACCAAGAGGCTGCCAAACAGAGACTAGCCAGTCAACAGAAGTGGGAGGATAGAGCGCCCGCTGCCGACGTCGTAACCCATAACGACGGAACGATCGAGCAATTGGAACAAAAAGTGGAATTAGAAATCAGCCAAATACTTTCCAAACACAAAACCGGAACCCTGCCAACATCAAAATATATGTCGTGGTACGACAAAAGAATATAGAAAAATAAAATTCGTTGATGTAGTAGGAAACTCTAGCCGCGTATTTTCAATCTTTTAAATGGCTCAGCTAGGCTCGCATTTACCTTTGGTCCATATTCAGAAAACCTTTGACGCCACCTTTCAGAACCCAGCTCTCTACTTTGACTCATCTGACTCTCGTGGCAATACAGGGCGTCCATCTTAGTCTCAAAACTTTCATCAATATCTATGTAGGTGTCAGGGTCATCAGATCCCCATAAGAGAACATCTAGCACCTTATGCGGCTCCAACCCCTCATCAATCATCTCAGGATAAGCAAGATAATCACGAGCATATGGGAAAATCGCATCTAAACTTACTCGTCCCGTAACGAAATGATCTCGGTGTCTTATCCACTTACGTTCTGGGTCTATAGTTAATACCACGTCCGGCTTATGAATTCGAATTTCCCTCACCAGCTGAGCCCTAAACTCTTCGCTATCCTCTAGCCCTTGATCGGGATGATTCAAAAATACAACCTTAGACAGTCCCAAAACTTCCCCTGCTGCCGATTGTTCAGCTTTTCGTAAAGCTGCTATTTTTACAGAATCTATACTTCTATCCGACGTACCTTTGTTACCATTCGTGCAAACGACCAGAGCAATATTTGCTCCTTGTTTGCACCATTTCGCTATCGTGCCGCCCGCGCCGCTTTCAGCATCGTCAGGGTGAGGAGTAATAACTAAAACTTTCTTCGATTCATCCATTTGGATCATGCTTGAACTAACCCCTTTCTATAAAAAATGGGAAGAAATTTGAATTCTTCACCGACAAAGTTAACTGAAATGTGGAATTACTTCCTCTCCAAATCTTTGTAATTGCTCCTCAATAACCTCCTGCGGAGTGCCAATTACCTGTCCCACATTAACCATATCAAGTCCAGGATACCTATCCTGCAGCTTCATTAGTTTCTCCGTAATGGATTCTGGAGTCCCTACCAACCAGTTGCCCGCTTCAACAGATTGTTTAAGGGTAGGTAGTCCGGCTGTTTTTGCCGCAGATCCGCTACCCAAAGCATTTATCTGCGCATCTGAAAGGCCGCGAACAAATCCCAGAGGGGCAAACATTTTCATATTTTCTTCAAAAAAGGGCCTTGCCTCCTCAAGTGCTTTCTCTTCAGACTCAGCTATGTGAAGAGAGAAACCGACACACAAATTGCCTCCTAGTTCGGTTTCGGTACCATACTTCTCCTGCATTTTCTGCCAAGAATAAATCACTTCATCACTTGCTCCACCCGTGGCAGCGCCCCCACCGATAATACCTTTCATATGATGTCGGGCCATAAAATCTAGACCCCTTTCGCTAGCACTTACGATCGGTTGCCAGCATTCGACAGGTCTGTTTACAGGTCTTGGTACGACGGTTATGTTCTCAAGGTTGTAACCTCTATAAGGTACATCCGGAGGAATATTATAATTTTCACCATGATGACTGAAAGATTCCTCATTGAAGGCTTTATTAATTATTTCGACTTGCTCTTCATATAGATTCCTATTGGCATCTGCATCAATCATGGGATTTCCAAAAACTTCTACCTCCCTAGTGTGGTAACCCCTGCCAACACCAAAAACAACACGACCCTTGGTCAGGATGTCTGCAGTCGCATAATCTTCAGCAAGCCTAAGAGGGTGCCACATAGGTGAAATATTAAATCCACAGCCGATTCTGATTTGGGAGGTAATGTGAGCGAGATGGACAGCCAATAGCATTAAATTAGGTATTACTTCATACCCCTCACGTTGAAAATGATGTTCAGCCATCCAAAAAATATCAAACCCATTTGAGTCCATAGTTTTGGCTATTGCCTCAGCCTTGCTGTAAACAGTGTTGAGCTGCTCCTCAGACAGCCATCTATCATTAACGGGTGTGGCATCAAAACCGAGGTCAGGAAAATCTACATGACCCGCATATAAGCTACCGAAACTTTTAATCATCTGAAATCACTCCTAGCTGTTTTAAGCAATCGCATCTCCTCCACAAATACACTGCAAAATTACTTCAAGCATCCCTGAGAGTCAAAACTGCCTTTCAATTCATTTATAGGATCTCGCCTGAAAACAAGATGTGTATTTACTGAAAAAATATTCATAAAATATATTGACGGAATCACACAACAAGTATTATAACTTTCGTAGTTCCTGCGGAGAGAGCGTTTATCAGACAACAGGCGGGTCTCCTCTAGATCCCGTCCTGTGGGTCCCTGCCCGGGCCCAAACATAACTATAGACGCTGCCCCTCTCTCCGCAGGGACTATTAAGAGGGATCCCAGATACTCATAAAGGATGAATCATGGGCGCCTATAAAGTTCTGCGAATTCTTCTGTAAACTCTTGCCATTTTCTCCGCCTCTTCGCTATCCCATCCGGGGAAAAAAGCTATCAAGTCTTTTTCCCCCCCGGGCATTACGAAAAGCGCCGTTGTATGTGGTGGCCGAGTTAAATAACTTCCTAGTGCAAAATAAACACCCACAGTGAGACAAAACATAGAAACCAAAAAATAGATAACCTCAAAAAAACGGCCCAGTAGTCCAACCAAATTTTGATCAACTAGGTAAAAAGGCAATATTTGCAGTAAAACCAACGCGAGCCCGATAACAGTAAGCCTGGTACCGAATTGTTTTTTACTTTGCTTTCCACCATTTTTTAACTGCGGGGGCAGGGATTCATCAATAGGAGCTTCCTGCCAGTCTGATAACCCCATGGAGAACCTTCTATTTCCAATATTAGGGACCAGAATTCTGTGATTTGTGAGAACCGTAAAATCAGATGAATACAATAAATCTTCATCGGAACGCAATTCCAAACCTTGCGAAACAAGGCCTTGTGATAAATCTGTATTGTTCATATACGTACTCTTATGGTCACTCACCGATTATACTTTAGTCCGCACAAGGATACTCCAACATAGATTTTGACTAATAAAATTTCTCTGTGAATTCATCCAAATTGACTATTGACTGGAGTAGTGGCCGGATATACTATTGATACTTACATTAATTAAAGAGATGAGTAACGTAATCTGAACATAAAAAGATACGGAACCTGACTTCAGTCGGGGGTTCTTCCCCGGCTTTTTTTTTGCACCTTAACAACTGAATTTCTGTCGAAAAGTAACGAGT
>VFFS01000050.1 GCA_009392815.1 SAR202 cluster bacterium | reverse complement strand
GATAAAGAACTTGGCTATACACTAGGTGAGGCACTAAAGACCCGAGCTCTTTGGATGCTAGCCCTCTCAAGTCTTGCTGTTCCACTTGTTATGACTGGATTGATGTTTCATCATGTATCGATACTTGGTGCCCAGGGAATATCTTCTCAAATGGCCGCAGCTACCCTTGGACTATTTGGTCCCTTAATGCTGGTTTTCAGTGTTATATCCGGCTTATTGGCCGATCGGTTTCCAGGACGCTATCTACTAGCCTTTGGGCAAGCCATACTGGTAATTGCTATGGGCTGGGTTTTTGTAATATCTTCATCCTGGCAGACAATCGTCTACGTGGTTATAAGCGCCGCTGCCGTGGGTCTTGTTAACACAACAGGTACAGTAATTTGGGCAAATTACTTCGGACGTGCACACCTTGGGTCTATTAGAGGATTTGCCACTACGGTAATGGTGGCTTTCTCAGCTCTGGGGGCACTACCCTTTGGATTTATTTATGATTGGACAGGTAGCTATGATATGGCTCTATGGATACTTATGGCACTGCCAGTAGCAGCACTCATATTTTCTCTTTTTGCTTTGCCGCCTAGGACTAATAAAAATATTAGTAATTAGGGAATTGGAATTTATTAAATCTCATATAGTGCCCAAGATTTTACCAGGTGATGTGCAATGGCAAGTTTCATTGGAACTCTTAGAATATTCGTATTGCCTTCCAGTGACTGGAGTACTTCTTCACGAGAGAACCATTTCACATCTGTCATTTCATCAGGGTCCATGTTGATTTTTGTTGTCTCTGCCTCGGCATGACAGCCTATCATTAACGAATATGGTAATGGCCATGGCTGGGAAGAATGGTAACGGACGTTTTTTACTTTTATTCCAGCTTCTTCCATTACTTCCCGGGCAACTGCTTCTTCTATTGACTCACCCTGATCCACAAAGCCAGCTAAGGCCGAGTATGTGTTGGTTTGTTGCAGACGCCCTCTAGATTGTCCTAGTAAACACCTGTCGCCGTCATGCACAACAACGATAATTACAGGATCGGTTCTAGGAAAGTGTTGGGTTTCACAACTGGTACAGCTTCTAACTTGCCCGCCCCGTTTCATTGTCGTCTCTGACCCACACGAGGAGCAGTATCTGTACTTTTGGTGCCAGTTGGTTTGTATTCTCGCCTGTGCAGCTAGTCCTGCATCTCCAGGTTCCAACATCTCACCGCAGGTGCGGACATCGATGAATCTAAGGTGGGGATCTAGCGTTTTAAGGTACTGATCCTGAAAATATTCCCCGGTTACGTCAATGGCAAATCTATATGTTCCTTCGAGGATGCCCAAAAAAATCGGAGTGTTTGTTATATTCCTTTCCTGGAGTTGTTCTAGTTTGATCCATTTCAGACTAGGGTGCTCATCTAATTCAGATGTATCTACAAGCAGATCTAAATTTCGTAATGGCAGAAACAAGCTGTCAGAGGACTCTGCCATTTTAGAAATTATGGTTTCGTCTCTTCGTTCCTTCTCACCCCTGTCGATGGGATTTCGTGAAAAAACATGCCCGTAACCTTGGATCATTGCATCTCTTTGGGATTTGCTCATAAAGCACTCCTGTAATTTGAGTTAGATGTAATTAGAACACATTTGTAAGACGGGGCTACCTCAACATGTGTTTATATGCCACATTGACAGTTGAATGTACCGGTCTCAGAATTGCTCCACGTTAATAAAAATTACTTTGCCTGTCTTTAGGAGGATTGGTCATGATTTATGAGACTAGGATCTATGAAACTCACCCTGGCAGGTTACCAGCACTGAATGCTAGATTTAGAAACCATACGATGAAAATTTTTGAACGTCATGGAATTAAAAATATTGGGTATTGGACCTCGGATGTTGGAGAGTATAGCGATCGCCTCACATATATTATTGCTTTCGAAGATGCAGGATCACGAGAGAGGGCATGGGAGTCATTTAGGAACGATCCTGAATGGAATAAAGTGAGGGAGGAGTCAGAGAAGGACGGGCCAATAGTAAAGCGTGTTTTTAACAACCTTTTGACACCCACTGATTATTCGCCGCTTCAATAATTACTTTGGAACTATAGTTATTGAATTCTTCTTTTAGAAGCAGATTGGGGTCTGCTTTAGCTTATAGAGATTTCAGATTTCTATGGGTGGCCACTGCTTGCCAATCCACCGGATTTGGCATGGACAACGTTGCTCTGGGTTGGCTTGTTTATGAACTAACCGGAGATCCTTTCATGGTTGGTGTGACTGCAGGTTTGAGAATGATACCCCTGTTTCTTCTTGGTATTGTTTCTGGGGCCGTCGCGGATAGAGTTGATCGAAGAGTTTTGTTAAGAATCGTAACTCTTACCGGTGCCATCAACATGTTTATTCTTGGTAGTTTATTGGTTTCAGGTATTAACAGTGTCTGGATGGTGATTGCGATGGCAACACTTATAGGAGTTTCATTCTCTTTCCTCTTAACCCTTAGGCAAGCGTATACCTATGACATAGTAGGTCCAAACAATTCTCTAAACGGCTTATCCATGTTACAAATTGCTTCGCAGGGAGGTGCGGTGTTTGGTTCGCTCATTGCTGGATTTTTAATTGAAAGTATTGGGGTGGGTTGGCAGTTTGTTGTTGTTGGAGGGACATATTTTCTCTCCGTTCTGGTTTTACTGGGCGCACGTGAGTCGGGTCAATCAGCGTCTCAAGAAAAATCGTCCATTCTTTCAAACCTAGTTGGATATGTTAGTTTGCTAAAAGACTATCCAATTCTTTTTACACTTATGTGTCTTGCTGCGACTACGGAAATTTTTGGATTTACTCATATGAGTCTCGTTCCAGTATTTACAAAGGATGTATTGGGTGTGGGGGCCGGGGCACTAGGTGTTCTCACTGCTATAAGGCAGTTAGGAGGTTTTTTGGGATTGGCCGCACTTGCATTACTGGGAGATTACCGAGGTAAAGGCAAGTTAATGTTTGCTATTACAATCTGTTTTGGATTGGGGCAAATATTGTTCTTCGCAGTTGACGGGGTTGTCTTCTTTGCGTTTGTACTGCTTCTTGTGAATGCATGTGCAATGGCGGTGGATACTCTCTATAAAACACTAATGCAAGAAAATGTTCCGAACAGAGATAGAGGCAGAGCAATGGGTGGCTGGGTTCTCAGTATTGGCACTGCACCAATTGGTCATCTGGGAATTGGTGCTATAGCGGGCTCTTTTGGTGCTCCAGTAGCCTTACTTTTCAATGGCGTGGTTTTAGCGTCAGCTGGAGTAGTGACTTCGTTATCCTTGGGGAAAGTCCGAAGACTACCCTAAAGGTATATGGCTAAACAATTAGCCCCATTGGATTTTCTAGTAGTCGTTTTACTTCAACTATGAATTCGGCTCCCTCTACTCCATCAACGATTCTGTGGTCGGCTGATATTGTGGCGTTCATGATGTTGGCCACCGCTAACTCTCCATCTCTCACCACAGGTTTTTCTGCTACGGTGCCGACCGCTAATACAGCGCTTTGGGGGGGATGGATGATTGCGAGGAAACCAGTCACATCAAACATTCCAAGATTACTTATGGCGAAAGTGCCCCCCGTATATTCTTGGTTGTTAAGTGTGCCGCTTGCCGAGCGATTGGCAAGGTCTTTTACCATTTGTGATAATTCCCGGAGAGTTTTGCTGCCACAGTCCAGGATAGCGGGAACTATCAAGCCTTCTTCTCCTGCTATTGCTACCGCAATGTTTATAGTGTTGTTGAATTGGATACCATCGTCCTGAAAATAGGCATTGAACTTCGGGTATTTTTTGAGAGATTCAATACAAGCTTTTACAATTAGGTCATTAACTGTTATTCGAACTCCGTCATCTGATAATTGGTCGTTAACTTGTTTGCGTAGAACCATTGCTTTCGTCATGTCTATTTCTGCAGACACGTAAAAATGAGGTTTTTCAGTTTTACTTTTCACCGTGACTCTGGCAATCTGCTGCCTCATTCTACTAAGTGGTTCTTTTTCACCAGGCATTGAATTTACAGAGGGATCGGTTGTTTCTGATACAGTCTCAGGAATTTCTTCTGGTGATTGTTCAGGGGTCTCCGAGGAGCTCATTTCAAAATTTGTTTCTTTGGTACTAGTACTGGAGGCAGGATCGAACGTTTCCACGTCTTTCTTTGTGATTCTTCCTCCTGGTCCCGATCCCGCTACCTGCTTCAGGTCAATTCCTAGCTCATCCGCTATTCTCCGAGCGACTGGAGTTGCCAATATTCTTGTCGTTGGGGTGCTTTCCGAGGATTCCTGAGTGGTGTTTCTAATGGGCTCTTGAACTTCATGTCGTTCACTTTCTGACGTTAATTCTTCCCGTATAGCAGTGTCAGAGTCAGTTGATTCAGTCGAACCAGCTGAGGGAACATTATCCGCTTCCTCGCCCTCCAATCCTACCAGCGCTATCGTCTCTCCAACTGGTACTATCGACCCTTCGCTGGCAACAATTCGGAGCAGGACTCCTTCAGCCTCTGACTCGAATTCCACCACAGCTTTGTCAGTCTCAATTTCTGCGACAGGTTCGTTTCGACCTACTGTTGACCCTTCTTCCTTCAACCAGCGTACGACGGTACCTTCTTCCATGTCGTAGCCCATTTGTGGCATTTTAAGTTCAGTAGCCATCGTATTAACGTCTCCAGCTTAATTCTGTTAAGTGACTTAAGTGGTAACTAAAGTCCAAAATTGTAAGTAACCGATTCAACTATCCAGTCTGCACTAGGTATCATTGCCTGTTCAATGTTTCTCGCATACGGCGCGGGTACGTCTGGTCCGTTAATTCTCAAAACAGGACCATCTAGTTCGTCAAAGGCAACCTCTTGAATGTTACTGGCTATAGTTCCAGAGAATCCGCCTGTTTTCCATGTTTCTTCCACGACCACTGCCCGATTCGTTTTTTTAACGGACTCCACGACTGTGTCTAAATCTAGTGGAGACAAAGTCCGCAGGTCTATAACTTCAGCGGAAATCCCGAGTTCATCTAATTTTTCGGCCGCTTCTTCTGCCACACGTACCATTCCTGAATACGACACTATTGTTACGTCGTCGCCAGGTCTGGCTATACGGGCTTTACCTAGGGGTATTTCATAGTATTCGTCTGGTACCTCTCCCCTTACCCTATATAGCAAGGAATGCTCGGCAAAGATGATTGGGTTGTTGTCCTTTCGGCATGTACGGAACAATCCCAGCGCATCTTGTGGAGTGGCTGGTACAACTACACGTAAACCAGGAACAGACGCATACCAGTTCTCAAAGCTCTGGGAGTGTGTGGCCGCTAATTGACCGCCCCCTCCTGTCACTGTTCTTATGATCAATGGGACACTTAACTGACCGTCTGACATATAAGAAAGTTTGGCTGCGTGGTTGACAATTTGATCGATTGCTACGAGCGAGAAATTAATGGTCATAACTTCTACTATTGGTCTCATACCAATCATCGCGGCTCCGGCGCCAGCTCCTACAAACACTGCCTCTGCTATTGGAGTATCTCTTATTCGATCCTCTCCATAGTCTTCTAAGAAGCCTCGAGTAACAGCGTATGGTCCTCCATATGCGCCAATGTCCTCTCCCATGAGAAAAGTGCGATCGTCAGTATCTAAAGCTTCTCTAAGAGCTTTAGCCACTGCATCCCTAAGAATCATCTCCGTCATAGTTTATTGTGCCTCCGGAGCGGCATATATGTTGGTATAAAGTGAGTCAAGAGACGGCTCTGGACTTTGCTCGGCGAATTCGACAGCCTCTTGGATTTTGGAGTCTATCTCTTCGTCGATGCGGGAAATATCGTCATCTGTAAGTAAGCCTTCCTCGAGACAAAAAGCTTTAAAGCTATCGATCGGATCCCGGCTTCTTTGTTTCTCAACTTCTGTATTGTCCCTGTAATTTGTTGGATCTGCCATAGAGTGACCGTGATATCTGTAGGCCATTGATTCTATAAAGACCGGCCCATCACCTTCGCGGACTTTTTTTATTCCTGCTAACACGGTTTCTCTTACCTGCAGGATATCCATTCCATCTGTTTGGGTTGCAGGGATATTGTATGCCTCAGCAGCAGTGAATATATTTTCGCCTCCTGCGTTAGATTTATTTACTCCTGTTCCCATACCATAGAGATTGTTTTCCAACATGAAGATAATTGGGAGCTTCCATAGAGATGCAAGGTTCATTGCTTCATGGAATTCCCCTTCTTGAACAGCGCCGTCTCCAAAAAAACACATAACCAAACTGTCTTTTTCTTGCTTCATTTTTATTGCTAAGGCCATACCTACTGCGAGGGGAAATTGACCACCAACAATTGCATGTCCTCCCATAAAGTGCTTTTCAGCATCGAACAAGTGCATCGAACCGCCTTTGCCCCCGCTTGTCCCGGTGGATTTTCCACAGAGTTCCGCCATTGCTGAATTGGGATCAATGCCTCTGGCTAGAGCGTGACCATGGTCACGATAGTGTCCGATTATGTAATCGTCCTCCCTCAGGTTAGGGATAGCACCAACTGCAATAGCCTCTTCTCCTATATAGGTATGTAGGAAACCGCGGACCATACCCCGCTGATAAAGTCGCTCGGTTGCTTCTTCGAATCTGCGAATCAGAAGCATAGTTGAATACATATCCAACGCTTGTTCACTTTCAATATTTATCGTAGTTGTCATAGCTAAATATGAATGGCCTCTCCCATAGTGTCCAAGGCAGCCTCTTTTAACATTTCTGAGATTGTGGGGTGTGGATGCACAAGAAGGCCTATCTCTGTCGCAGTTCCTTCAAGCATTTTTGTTATAGAAAGTTCAGCTAGAAGCTCTGTCACCTCTGCCCCGATCATATGGGCCCCTATAATTTCTCCAATTTCCTCGTCGACAATGAGTTTCACCATTCCATCTGTTTCACCCAGAGCAATAGCCTTGCCACTCGCAGAAAAAGGAAATTTCCCAACTTTTATATTAATCCCTTGATCACGGGCTTGAGCTTCACTTAGACCAAAACTAGCAACTTGAGGTTTGCAATATATTGCTCTCGGCATCAATGAATAATCGAGCTGTTCTGGATTCATTCCAGCTATGTACTCAACCGCAACGATGGCTTGGGCTGAGGCCACGTGGGCCAACAGCATTCTCCCAGTAACATCTCCAATAGCGTATATTCCTGAGACATTAGTCTCCATATTTTCCCCAACTGGTATGAATCCCCTATCCGTGGTAACGCCGACGTTTTCAAGTCCTATATTGTCGGAGTTACCCTGAACCCCTACCGCTACTAGGACTTTGTCGCATTCCAAATTTGTCTCCGATCCATCTGCAGTTATGTTCACGTTAGCGCTGGCGCCTGATACGGTTATGGAATTTACCGAAACCCCTGTAAGGCATTTAACTCCATTGTCATTGAATGATTTTTCCAGAGAGGCACTAATCTCTTCGTCTTCATTTGGAACTAATCTATCCATCAGTTCCACAATTGTTACTTCAGATCCGTAAGATTGATATACGTGTGAGAATTCAACACCAGTTGCACCACCCCCGACGACAACGATCTTTTCAGGCACCTCACGTAGCTCCAAAGCATCACGGCTGTTCATAACAACGCTGTGATCAATAGGCATTGATGGGATATCTCTCTGCCGCGCTCCTGTTGCGATGATAATGTTTTCGGAAGTGATAGTTTCAGAGTCTCCATGGGGAGACTCAACTGAAATTGTCTTTGGATCTATCAGAGTGGCTACGCCGGTTATATGTTCTACGCTATTTTTTCTGAGCAGATACTGTACGCCAGTAGTGAGTCTATCCACCACTTGCCGACTTCTATCAATCGCTTTGCTGTAGTCGTAGCGGAAGTTGTCAAACGATATGCCATATTCGTCTGCATCTTTTATGAGATTCAAAACTTCTGCATTTCGGAGGAGAGACTTACTGGGGATGCATCCCCAGTTGAGGCATATGCCACCCACTGTATCTCGTTCGATAATGGCTGTATTGAATCCCAATTGAGCAGCTCTTATAGCTGCAACATAACCACCCGGCCCGGCCCCAATGATAACTACGTCATAATCTGCCAATTATAAAAACCTCGGACGGCGCACAGAACATCACGGTTCCACGCTGATTTAGGAACACAATTGTACACCATGAGCAGGGAATCGGACTTATCTTGCTTATCGGAAAACAATAAAATTATTACATATAGCCAATTTGTTGCGAAAGTCGTATTTGGTCCACTTGAACCTTCACGATTATGAGACAATCTGTAGTTCCAAGCCAATTAAAATTACGGAATTCGTGGTTTATGGAGCAAAGTATTTTAAGGGATTTGTTTTCTTGACACTAAATATACCCCGCCATACCATGTAACTCCGCTTTATTCTTCAGAAATTAAATGAGCCGAGGTAGCTCAGTAGGTAGAGCACAGCACTGAAAATGCTGGTGTCGCCAGTTCGATTCTGGCCCTCGGCACATCCATGGGTCTGTTGGCTAAGTAAGCCAGAATGTTTGTGTTGAAATGAACGGGCGGAAGTGGCTCAGCTGGTAGAGCATCTCCTTGCCAAGGAGAAGGTCGCGGGTTCGAATCCCGTCTTCCGCTCCATTTTTTTATTTTTTCCAATTGTTGGCACAAGTTGGGCAACTTCCCAGAAATTGAGCATTGGGTTTAGATGTTTGAAAGTTCTCTCTTCATCTGAGCTAGTCCCATGCCACCAAGGCTTAAAGCTTTAGTGTGCCAATCTTTTAGATTGAAATTAGAGCCTTCTCTTTCTTTAGCTTCTTCCCGCGCCTGCAGCCAGGCTCGCTCTCCGACTTTATAACTGATGGCCTGTCCAGGAATTCCAAGGTATCTGTCAATTTCACTCGCAACAAAATCTTTTGGGAAGTGGCTTCTATTCTGTATAAACTGCAAACCTAGCTCTGGAGTCCATGTTGATCCAGGATAGAAATCAGAGTCCATTGGGATATCCAAGCTCAGATGCATTCCAATATCTATAATCACCCTAACCGATCTTAGAGCCTGTGCCCGAAGCATGCCTAGATAATAGTCGGGATTTTCTAAATAACCCAATTCTCCCATCAATCTTTCTGCGTAGAGAGCCCATCCCTCTATATAGCCAGAAGTGCCTCCAAGTTGTCTTTGATATCTAGACAAAGTCTCTTCGAGAAAAACTGATGTGCCGATTTGGAAGTGATGTCCAGGGACTCCTTCGTGATACGCAATAGAAACTTCTCCCCACAGTGGAAATCGGGTTTTCCCTCCGGTTGGATACCATGTTCTGCCAGGTCTACTGAAATCTCCGGATGGACGGGTGTAGTACATTGCAAGGGCTCCTCCTGGAGGAGCTATCAGAGCTTCAATTTTTCGAACAGGGTCAGGAATATCGAAGTGCGTTCCATTTAGCTCTTCGATAGTTTTGTCTTGAAGTTCTTGCATCCAATTCCTGAATTCGTCTACCCCATCGATGGATCTATTTAAGTCAGATTCCAAAAGAGCTTTCGCAGATTCAATATTGGATCCAGGGAGTATTTTTTCTGCCGTCTTTCGCATTTCAGATTCAACCCACCTAAGTTGTTCCCATCCCCAATCATAAGTTTCTCGTAAATCGAGTGTGATTCCGTTGTATTCATTTGAGGATATGGCATATCTTTCCTCTCCAACTCCATCTTGTGAAGAAGCGTGGCTTATATATTCTGAGGCCAAAAATTCGCTGAAGTTACCAAAAGCGGTCATGGCGCTTTCCACCCCAGTTTTTATGTCAGACCCTAGTGACTCTGACGAAATATTAGACTGGTTAAAGGAGTCCAGAAGATCAGTAAAAAAAGAAGTTGAATGGGTTCTGCCTGAATGTGTTAGAGCTTGCTTAGAGCATTCACTTGTTTGCCTTTTAGTAGACACCAAATTCTCATTAATACCATGGCGGAGTGTTTGTTTGTAGCCATTCAAAGCATCTGGGACTTTGGAAAGTCGGGAGGCAATATTTTCCCAATCCTCCGTACTTTCCTGTGGCATGTAGTCGAACACCATTCTTATATTCTGTAAGGGTGAAGATAGTATGTTTAATTTTCTAAAAGGTTCCCCTCTCTCATATGAATCTACATCTGCCTTGAGATCCTCTTCCATCACCTCTTTCGCTCTTCTATCAGCGTCATCTTCAATAGGGACATCTTTTAATTTAGTCAGTGTGTTTCGGGCAAGATTCGCGCTTTCAGAAATACCTTCTGGCGAAAAATCTCCCAGCTCCTTTTCATATCCCGGTACACCAAGAGATGTTGCTGCGATAGGGTGAATAGAGGCGATTTTTTCTACCAGCTGGTCAGATATTTCATATATACGGGTCATACGATGACTCCTTAGAAGATAGGTGTGATTATAAAGGGATAAAGAAGGTCGGTTATTAACTTAGAGGTTAATGGTTATCGTTGGTCGAAAACCAGGTGAAACACTAGCTGATTTAAGGTCCGGGTTTGAATTTTAGTAAAGTAAAGTCGTCGTTGAGGTCCTCAAAAGTTGCGACAACATTCATATCCACAAAGATGTCTTCAGGTTCGCATTCCAGAATGTTCGAGGGTATTTTTGGCCCTTCAAGAAGTTCAATTATTGCGTATATATGGCCGTTCTCTGATTGGAAATAAGGATGAACTGCCTGCCGGACGTGTGTGTAGCTGTACACACGTCCTTGGCCAGAGACTTCTGTCCAATCCAAATCCATAGAAGTACATTCTGGACAAGCCTCTCTAGGATAAAAGAAGATACTTGAACATGAATTGCATTTGGGCATTATGAGTTCGTGCTTTTTTGTGGCTTCCCAAAAAGGTTTAGATAAATCTTCATGTACTGGGACTGGAAGTGGCCTGTCGTATGCTGAACTTGTATCTGTCATTTAGCTGCCCTAGTGTTTAGGTGTCGATGATAAAAAAGTCATCGACACCATTTCAGTGTGGTTAAAGTGTTTCCTCGGACCCGAGGACAAGCGAGCACATTTCGCTCGCCGTACCACCTCAACCATTAACCAAGCACAAATCATCTTTCTGAACTTGTCTGCTTCCGGCCTTCTCCATTACCTGTCGTGCTCCCTCGATAACGTGGCGAAAGCCTCCTGCTAGACCTGGCTGCCCACCAGATAATTGTCCACCGTCGGTGTTTATGGGGAATTCACCCTTGTATGTTGTATCAGTAGATTCATAAAAAGGTCCTATCTCACCTTTTTCTACGAGCCCGGCGTCTTCGAGGCACACGGCCGCGAGTATGGTGTATCAATCATAAAATTCTGCAAACTCTATATCGCTTGGTTGATACCCTGCCATAGCAAGAGCTCTTTTGGCGGAGTCCACGGCTGGAGTTTCCGTGAATTTCTCACGTTGCCATATGTTTGCTTCTCCTTGTTGTAGTCCCACACCTAAAATATAGGCAGGTCTTTTAGAGATAGATTTAGCCCTCTCTGGAGAAGTGATTATCAAAGCAGCAGCGCCATCACATGGCATGACTGATTCCAATAGTTTTAAAGGTTCGTTGATATATCTAGAGTTGAGGACGTCTTCTTTAGATGCTGGTTGTCCATTAAATACGGCGTTATGATTATCATGTGCGTTAAATCTTTGATCGGCTGCCATTTTCGCCATTTGTTCTTCTGTCGTGCCATACTCATGCATATGGCGCCTGTATATGAGTCCATAACCCGTATTGGCGCCTGGTGCCATTCCATATGGCTCTTCCCATTCGGAGCGTACACTAGGTCCAGGTGCTCCTCTTCCGGCAATCCTTCCTTGGCGCTCACCTTCTTCTCGGGAATTTCCCATCACGACTAGGACAGTGTTGCATATACCCCCATTTATTGCAGCTGCGGCTACCATAGTGGCGGTTGCTCCACTGGCACCTTGCATTGCTACGCCAGTGGCAAATTGAGGCTTAATTCCAATGTATTCAGCAGTCTGTGGCGGGGCAGCAACCCCATCGGTTACCAGACCATCGATGTCCTCTTTCTTTAATCCCGCGTCTTTAAGCGCCAATGCCGTTGCTTCAGCGCATAGGCCCATTAAGGAACGACCCGGGTAAACTCGTCTTGTTGGAACTTCACCAATTCCGACAATAGCTGCCTTTCCTCTTAGACTCATATTTACCTCACCGCGATACAAACCGTTCGGATAAATTGATTGATCATTTAGCCGAATCTTACTACATGCACAAAAACTGATAATTGGTCCATCTAAATGCTCTTTATGAAGCTGTGGACGGTTTCGTACAGACTCAATTCTTTTCCAGCGTAGCCGTGGTTCGCTGACTCTATGACACTTAAGGATAGTTGAGGATGATTTTCGCCTATGTGTTTTTCGATCGTTTGACGTGCCAAGCCACAGACCGGTAGTTCTTCAGGGCCACCTATAGTTGTTTCTAACTCTCCGAAAATGAACCTAGTTGGTATTTGAATCTCCAAAGCGTGTTGGCTCACCTGGTACCGATCATCTCTATTAAAACAATCGATAAATGAGGTTGCAGTCCATGTTGACCCCCAAGGTATTCCTGGCTGCATTAGGTGATCGGGATTTCCGTTGGCAATGTGAAACTCAGCGAGGGAGAACGATTCTTCAAACTTCTTACCGTGCAATTTAGCTATACCTGCATGGTAGTACTCCCCGGGTGAAACAGGGATTAATGCTTTTACGTTTTCGAAGTGCGTAGTTGATTGCGTGTATGTGGCTCTTACAGCTCCACCACTGTGCCCTCCGATAGCTATGTCCTGATGACCTCTAGCCTTCAAAAAGTTAATCCAAGCCCCTATATCTAATGGAGAATGGGAGACTGATTCGAAAGCATATCCACCTTTTACTTCTGGGTTGCCAGTAGAGGAAATGGTGTCATGACCACGCCGGTTGGCAGATAAAAAAGTAATACCGTGTTCAGATAACATTTCCCCCATTCGTATATATAAGGGGTTATAGAAATTACCTCCGTCACCATGAAAGAAAAGTAGTGCAGAGATATTGGTGGAAGTTTTCGTCTTTGGTAAAAAAAGAGCTCCAGCCAGAGTTACATCGTCTCGTGTAAGCGTATGTACAATTTCAGAATTCAGCAAATCTCTCCTTGCGAGCCTAGACAGCAGTTAAACAACCCACTCCTATGAGGTCTGGCCCCGCATGTGTTCCTATGACAGGCCCGACTCTCATAACCATGGGCGACTTTCCGCTTGGTAGTAAATCACCTAAACTTTTGGCCACTGTCTCCGCATCATCTGTCTCGGTGCTGTACATAACGTATAGTTCCTCGATATCTCCAAAAGATCTAATGGCCTGTTGAAGCTTAGATAACCCAGATTTTCTAGAACGCGCTTTGCTGAATGGGGCTATTTCACCATTTTCTACAGTCAAGATAGGGCGTATTTTCAAGAGCCCGCCAAGTAAGGACTGAGCTTTGCCAATACGTCCACCTTTTGCCAGATACTCCAATGTGTCGAAAAGTGCTACGAATCGACACCTTTTTGCTGCAGATTCAGCTGCTGCTATAACCTCATCTACAGTCCCTCCCTGTTTAGCCGTTTGGGCTGCTGCTATTGCTGACAACCCAAGTGACATTGATACTTGCTCACTGTCTATAAGGTGCACGTCGATTTCGCCCTCAACAGTTTTTGATGCCTGAAACGCAGAGTTGTAGGTTCCACTGAGTATTTGTGATATGTGAATAGACACTATCTGATCACCTTTATCAGCGATTTTTCTATATACGTCTACAAATTCTCCTATTGAAGGTTGAGATGTTGTTGGATGAATAGGTCCGTTAATTAATTTGTCAAAGAACTGATCTGCTGTGATTTCCTTTCCATCTTTGTAAACGTCATCTGCAAAATGGATATTTAAAGGGACAACCTCAATTCCGTGTTTCGATATAAGTTCTGGGGATAAGTCAGATGTGCTATCTGTCACTACTCTCACGGTCATGGTGATTGCTCCTAGTTTAATTCTCTAGCGATTTTATTGTTAAATGACTTTTTATCAGCTGGTTTCTAGAGCTTGCTTTCTATATATATCTTGGGCCTCTAGAAACAAGGTTTCAATTTCTTGACGTTGGGAATCGCTATAGAAACGCCCTTTGCGGCGGACCCAATCTAAAGATTCATCTATTTGAGTTACGAACTTTAGGCTTGCATCCGTTTTTACATCAGAGGTCAAACCTGTTTTTATGTATATGGGGCTTGTGTGAGCGAATTGGGGCTGTAAATAACTGTCCCGAAAGGAGCTAAATAATCTCGCTGCAATCCAACTGTCACATTCTAATTCCAAGTCGGTTTTGAATAGGCCTGAAGTTGATCCATTTGGATATTTGTCCCTTCCAACAACCTTGCCGTTTTTCACTATTTCAACTTTCTGGATGGGATAATGTGACGACCACTGAACCTCAGCAGGTATAACTTCACCACTGTTAATCTGGATTTCATCTCCTGGTTGGCCGTCACCCACACTTATTTGTAGCGAAGGACCGTTTGTAATAAATGTATGGCCTCTTTTGAATGAATCGAGCCATTCAGCATAATCAAATTTGCTTCCGGTCCAAGAATAGACTCGGTTCGACGAGCATATATACCAATCTGATCCTGTGGAGGCTGGAAGTCTTATTCCCGCATTTAACATTTGATAATAAATGTCATATTCTGCGTCGTTCCAGTAGGGGTCAAATAAATTAAAGGCGTCAATTTTGCCTAGTGCCGCAGCCACAGGCGCCTCCATACCCTGTCCATTATGGCACCAAATAACTGTTCCACCTTGCCTGTGTGCGTCATCACAAGCATAGGAAAGTGGAGGATAATCAGGTTCAAATGAGTCGATAAGTAATCCCCGACTTAGTGGATCAACCATGTTTCGTATGTCTAGAAGCATAATGTGTCCATAGCCGATTTCCCACGGTTTTTGGTTATGACGACTTTCTTCCCCATTTTGTACATAGTGATGATTGGAAGAGAAGTCGTTCAGGAATCCTATAGGGTACTTATTTGTAGCATAATCAAGGTCCCATCTTTTCAACACGCTGACCGCAGTCATTCTCAGATTCTCTACCCGCGGGTCTAGTTGCAGTCGTTCGTCGGGTCTGTTTTCCTTCTCATCGTAATGTATGTGAGTATTTCCTGGATGCCAGCCCTTTTCCTGTAAGTCGTTCCAGCGTGAGATCTGAATTTCAATCGATTTACTGCTCTTGGGAGGCGAGTCAACGAAAATTGTTTGTGGTGTGTATTCCGTGCCTCTTTCAACTGTGATTCTTGTATCACCTCGACTCACATCTACTTCAAAAGTCCCATCTGTATAGAAAAATGGCTGTCCAGGGCCAACTTTTTGGAGGGAATTTTTAGGATGGACATAATTGCCAGATGAATCGATTACTTGAGCTTTTGAATTTATTGTAGTTCCAGTTTCTGAATCGATTATCGTTGCCCTAATCTTCCCCATAGTGTTCCTCCTGATGCACGCATTATATGTAAATGAGGCTGGTTTTGTCCGGGACTATTTTTTTGTAAATCCATATGTGTGATTTGTTTATATAAGTTCCGGTTGACATATCAATGTTGTTCTATCTGTATAATGGACGAAACCCTAGATTTTCTGAGGATATTTTCTTGTTGAAATACCTTCGGCTTCTAGGCATTGGGGGCAAAAAAATGAATATCGAACAACTTCTTGGCGAATGTAGGTCGGACGACTTGGCGCATGCACTTCGTGAACTCGGATTACCTGTTACAGGGACGAAACCTCAAAGAATCGAAAGACTTGTGGAACACCACACTGGGGGAGCTTCAACTTCCGACATACTCGGTGCTCTGAAGTCAGATGATTTAAGGAGAGCTGCTAAGGCTCTGGGATTTGAGGGAGCATAAATTCGGTAAGGAATAGGATATGAGAGTAGGTTTCGGGCAATTTAATCAACCGACTCCAGAGTATTTTAGATTTGCGGCTCAGTACGGGGCTACGGATATACTCATGAATTTCAACCGAGGTGCTCCCTTTCCTAGTTTGGGGGGGCGCTGGGAGTTGACTGATCTTGTGAAACTTCGGATCAGCGCGGAACAGTTTGGACTTAAATTTGCAGCAATAGAAAACGTTCCTGCTCATTTCTATGACCATATCATGTTGGGTGGACCGCGGAGAGACGAACAGATTGAGAACATGATATACACGGTTCGGAATATCGCGAGGGCTGGTATACCAATATTTGGCTATAATTGGATGCCCTCCATGGTTTGGAGAACAAAACCACGCCATATAAGGTGTGGGGCTCTTGCCACTGCTTTTGATTATGAAGAGTCAAAAAAAGCACCTTTAACTCACGGTCGTATCTACAGTGAGGAGGAGATGTGGGAAAATCTTGAATATTGGATAAAGATAATAACTCCTGTGGCTGAGGAAGAGGGTATTAGGTTAGGAATTCATCCTTGTGACCCTCCTGTTGAGCAATTGGGTGGTGTGCCTCAACTTTTGCGTAGCTTCGAAGCTTACAAGCGATTAATAAGTATTGTTGAGTCACCCTGTAACGCTATCGAATTTTGCCAAGGAACATTTTCTGAGATGAAGGGCGACAACATTTACGAAATGATTCGTTATTTTGGTGAGCGCAGAAAAATTCTTTATGTTCACTTTCGTAATGTGTCTGGCCAGGTGCCTAAATTTCATGAGGAATTTGTAAACACGGGTTATGTCGATATGTATAAAGCCATGAAAATTTACCAAGAAGTCGACTTTGATGGATTTTTTATTGACGATCATGTCCCAAATACATTTCAAGACACAGAATGGGGTCATCGAGGGCGGGCTTTCGCTAATGGATACATCCAAGGTTTAATTGAAGCAGTGAGTAAAGAATCGTAAGGCCTTCGATAAACTTGTACATGGGTTCCGGTTGCTTACATCTCGGAACGTATTAATTTTTAAAAAATACGCATTAATTATGTTGATTTTATTATGTACAGGTAACTATTTTTCATAATAAAGTCATAATATGGCTAGACAATTCGCAGACCCACGCAAAATTTCCTATGCGCTGGATCTATATGTTCGGGGGGGGAAACTTTCCGATATCAGGGATAGAATCACGTCCCATAACGGATCTCCTAGTCTGAGAACTCTTAGTGGATGGCTTAGTAGATTCAGACGGATTGATTGTGACAAAATCTTGGAAGATGCTCCTATTAAATGGCGATATATTGGATTTAACGGTTTGCCGTGGGATTCAGCCTCGTATTTGGTAAAACTGAATACCTCGGAGGATTTGCCATCTTTGCGAAGGGCGCGATGGTGGTGGCGTATTCATACGACGGACCCCCATCTATCTGATTCAGAAGTTATAACGATTGTTGACGACTGTGTACTTCTGGAGCATATGGAACTTTTAAAGATAGATTTATCTTCTTCGTATCCTGTGACCTGGGAAAGTATATGGAAGAAAGTAGGTTCGGGTGGGAAGGTGGACTTTGGAGCGCAGACTCCATTAAAAGGTTCTTATGCTGTCTGTACTTTCACTCTGGATCAAGAATTACCTGTCTGGATTGGAAGCGATGGATTTGTTTCAATAACTCGTAGTGATTTTGGGGTGACTGTTATATGTTCTGACAGTGACATACCGCCAGATGTTTTGGTTTCTAGAGGATGGATCGGATATAGACTGGATATGAGTAATGTAAGCATTAATCTTGAAGATAAACTACTCGTATCAACATCGGACTCAAACTATCTGTTTTGTCCGCCAGGCAGTTCAAATTGAGGACTTGGATCAACCTTGACTAATGGTTCTCACCGATTTCAGGAATCTGTCTCGTCAACAGGAGTATCAGGCAAGCCAGGAAGATTGGTATTAGTTCTAATGTGGTCAGCAAAGGACTCTGCGTTGCTTAGGTAAGAGAGCTTTGCTTGCCTACTGTCGTCGAAGACTATTCCAATTTCTGCGTATCCTAATGTTCTACCAAGCATTCCAGGTTTTTCTTCCAATTCCACCATGGTGTCAAACCCAAGACGATAGGTTTTCTTTTTCTGAATGAATGGGAGCCCTACCATCGTTAGGTATAAGGAATCTTCAGAGAGGTAGTAAACAGTTTGTCTCCACCTTAGATATCTGGGGCCAGCTATCCCAACGATGAGTAATATGGGTATGAGACCCATTGTCAAGAAATCAAAAAATACGACCACCAGCAAGAGGCCAATCCATACAGTTGATGGTAACATCCACGCCCAGTTTGACTGACGATAGGCGACGGTATTTTCAGGTATTGAGTCGACCTCAAGAGAAATAGGAGTTTCATCTTGTGCAGAGTCCGAGCTATCTGATTCGACGGGTTCTGAATTTTCTGATTCCCTTTTGTCGTTCACTTTGACTCCATTAAGCCGCTTATCAGTGTTTTGAACAAATGTGCAAACAATTAGAACGAGATTAAAGTGGCTCCGCAGGCTGGATTCGAACCAGCGACCGATCGGTTAACAGCCGATTGCTCTACCACTGAGCTACTGCGGAACGTGGTGCATAATGTCGATACTATAAACTCTGTTTGACTCGATGATTGGACGGACAACGCGCCTAATTGTTGACCTTAATTACGTTATCCTGCACTACTTCATCAACCAACATAGTCTACTACGATTGTCTTGCAGTGCGATACGCTAGTCAAGCAATGAAGTTTTATGCCGTCAGTGGAATTCATTACAACTAATCTTGATTCGATTCTTGCAATATTCAGGATAACTTGGGAAGGATGATTAAGTCTGAATTAATTGCCAGTTCGCTCTGAAGCAGTTGCTATTCGGAATATAGTTCGGTGTCTTATTTGAGCTATATCCTTTTCATTAGTGTCTTTGAGTAGAACGTCAAATTCCACGTAGTGGTGTCCTTTCCGTTCATATGCATCAATAACTTCTGCTCCTCCCACTATTGTTGTTCCAAGAGGGACAGATGAATGATGCTTAACCAAACTCTTTGTGTGCATAGAGCTCGGTATGTCAAAATTGTGACGCATGAGTGCCTCTGCCCAACCCGCAATCCAAGATGGATGGGCTATAGGTTTCATCCCGCTACAGTGATCGAAAATGGAATTAAAAGTTAGTCGATTCTTGTGGTTGATTTCCTCGTAAATGTGATCATTGAATTCCACTTCTAATGCTGTCCAGGATGTCTCTTGACTGGCTCGGTCCAATGTTAGTGGTGGTTTTTCTGTTACTTCCGAAGGGGACATATTTACAGGCCTAGTGAGAGTGTTCTCCCATTTTGTCTGTCCAAGTCCTATTTTCCCAATGACACATATGTCCCCGGATTGGTTATTCATGGTGACATTCCAAGGTTTTGTGAGATCTTCTGCGTCAGATTCGGCGGTAATAGTAATGACATTTCCAGGAAAAACTGGTTTCCGGAACGAGTACTCAGACCATCCTCTAGTAATCCAATCATTTCCAAGAGCTTGGATAATGGTGTCAGTTGCCCATCCCCAGACTGTAACACCTCCGATTAATGGGCCGTCGTAGCCATATGCACGGGCCACTTCGGTAGAATGAATGGGATTTTCTATATCAGGACTGTCATCATTGTCTAAATAGGCCGTAACGTTATTGCTTACTTTGTTTTTTCCCATGTGACTCTTTTCTAATTTTCTCGATTCTTAGTGTCTTAACAGTCCGTAAGTTTTTTCTGGACTTACCAATACGATTACGGCCTTTTGCTTTACCATCGCCTGGTCATATTCGTTCCAGTCTGGATGTTCTGTATCAGAACAGGCCATGTATACCTCTCGTAACAAAGGCCTAAGAATTTCCGCATCTGTATTGCCATAGTCCATAAGTTCAGCCTCCCCTTCTACCACCACATACTCCCTCCAGTTGGGTGTTACAGTTAGCACAGTACAGTGAGGGTCTCGCTTCAGATTCCTAACTTTCTGAGATTTGGGATATACCGATACGAAAGCGGCCTTGTTTCGGAACACGCCTGATACAACTATGCTGGAGTGGGTACCGCCTCCCAGACGGTTTGTGCCTACTACACCATTATGATTTTTCTCCAGAAATGGAATTGCATCTTGAAAGTTCATAAATGTTAGCCTTTCCTTTAATTAAAACTAATCCTGATGGATTTGTACTTTCACCGAACCAGTTGTTTTATCGTAGGCTGTCTCAAATCCTTTTTGTATCTCATCTAGACCATACACATGGGTTACGATCTGCTTCAGGTTAAAGTTGGGATCGTCGAACATGTCAACTGATTTTTCAAAATCGTGAATTCCGTCAATAAGTCCGTAACAGATTGAACCCTGAACGGTTTGCTCTTTTAACACGGGTTTGTTCCAGTCGATAGACTGGTTTCCATAGAATACTCCCAGGATTACAACTCTGCCTTGGCGTCTAGTGACATTGAAGGATTGTAGAAGTGTTTCGTTACGGCTTCCCCCTACGGTTTCAATCGTTAGATCAGCTCCTCGCCCGTCAGTAACACTTAAAATCAACTCTTCAAATTCATCTCCTTCTGACCCGCAAGTATCGTCTGCTCCAAGAGATTTAGCCATATCGGACTGTTGTTTGTGTCGGGAGGTGGCCAATATTTTTCCTGCTCCCAGTTTTCGTGCTGCGGCTATGGCAGTTAGTCCAATGGTGCCAGAGCCTACAACGGCTACTGTTTCCCCACCTTTTAATCCCCCCAGTCGGACACCGTGCACTGAGACAGCCAGAGGTTCAACGAGAGCTCCTTCAGCCCAGGTCATAGAGTCCCCCAATTTGTAGCATCCTCCAATTTTCCTAACTATGTATTCTGCGAACCCGCCACTGGATGGACCCTCTCGGTCGGGACAATGTATGTATTGACCCTGTCGGCAATACCAACACCTGTTGCAGGATCTTCCCGTACCTAATACCTCCACTGCTACTCTTTCCCCAATGAAGCTTTTATCTACATTGCTGCCTATGTCGACGATTTCTCCAGCTACTTCGTGGCCTGCAGGATGATCGTCAGCAGCCGTTTTTGCTTTGTTCATATTTAGATCAGATCCACAAATGCCAGTAGATTTTAATTTGATTACCACTTCTCCTGGTCCTGCTGTGGGGTCAGGATAGTTGCTAACTTGCATTTTCCCGGACCCGTCGTAGAAGGCTGCTTTCATTGGAATCTCCTGGTGGTGAATTGTGTTATTTCAATTTCCGAATATGCCGGTTCCAATACGAAACATAAAAAAACCGAGGAGAAATATAATCGATACAGGGATTAAGCATCCCAAGCATCCTAACTGCCAGCGAAGTACATAAGATCGTCTGGGACCGTCAAGGTTATGTAATCTGAATTCTTCCGGTTGTTCAGGTTCTCTATAACCTTGTTCTGATTCTACGATTTCCCCTTCAATACGTTTGGGATCTTCTGGATTGTTTTTTATCATGTTTTTAAAAACTTAGAAATCATAAAGGTTCAGAATTAAGAAATAACATTTTTGGAAATAAGAGTCTCTAGATCGCTTGTCGAATATCCAAGGTCTTCTATAAGTATTGACCTAGTATGTTCGCCAACGAGCGGGGGTCTGAAGGCGTCCCAAGGTGATTCTGTAAATCGATATGGTCTGCCCACATATTTGAAGCTAACCCCATCCCCAAGTTCTGGGTGTGATATTTCGGAGAACATTTGACGATCTTCAGAAAAATGTGGGTCGTCTAAATTTTCCTCAGGTGATCTCACCTGTCCCCATGGGAATTTAAGGTTCTGAGCTCCTCTATAGATTTCGTCTGATGTGTGCGCTGCTATAAATCTACGCACGACCTCCATAGCATGATCTAAATCGGTAGTATCAGTAGCCATACGCATGCCTCTGCTTCCACCTCTGGCCATGTCTTTATATTTCTCTTCTTCTAAGTCCTCCGCCATTCCCGCATCTGCCATCCAACCAACGAGTGCTCTCCAGGAATAAAGGTTATTAAAAAGCTGAAACACTATTAGGTATTTGCCGTCGGATGTTTTACATAGAGTTTTAGCAGTTGGGGCAGCTGCATGGTGTCTTCCGGTTTGCCTAAAAACAGTTGCGCCGTTGTAAAGATAGGTGGGCAAAGCATGTTCCGTCGTGGAATTACATGCTTCGTGTGCCGAGGCGTCTATATACTGGCCTCTACCTGAAAAATCCCTGTTAAATAAGGCTGCAAGGGTTCCAATAAGGCCGTAGTGAGAGGCAATTTTGTTGCCGTGGTCCCCACTCGGTCTGATTGGCGGACTTCCCGGTAGATCATCGTAGCCACAGGAATGCATAATGCCACCCATTGCCAAAGCCACAATATCTGGGGATTTGTAGTCTTTGTATGGGCCATCTTGACCAAATGCTGTCAAGGATGTCATCACCAGCCTTTCATTATGTTTAGATAAATCCCGATAACCCAGCCCTAGAGATGGAAGGTAGCCAGGCGCAAAATCTTCGAGTATTACGTCGGCAGTGGTTGCCAGCAAGTTGATAACCCTCTGTCCCTCAGAGGTTTCAATGTTAATCTCAAGGCTTTCTTTTGAGGTATTGTGCGACCAGAAAAATAGACTGCGGTCGGGATGAGGTTCGTCATCTATGAATGGACCAATCTGTCTCTCAGAGACTCCGCCCATTGGTTCTATTTTTATAACTCGAGCCCCCATATCACCCATCAGTTTGCCCATAAAATGTCCACGGGCACCGCATAACTCTATGACGGTGATACCTTCGAGTGCACCATCTGTTCTATTGGGAGGTGTCTGTGGTGCATGGGTATTCATGCTATACCCTCTTCATAGAGTGTCCCGAGTTCTTCAGGATCTAGTCCCAGTAAGTCCATATATATTTCTGCAGAGTGTTCACCAAATAATGGTGAAGCTCTGTTCAATTGCCAAGGGGTCTCTGACATCTTCATTGGAATCGATTCAACTTTAGTATTGCCAAGTTCCGCATGTTCAACTTCAGCAATGAAACCTCTGTGTTTCAGCTGAGGGTCGATCTCTGATCTTTCCATTGGTGTTTGTACGGCTCCCGCAGGAACCCCAGCTTTCTGAAGAATATCGAAAACTTCCAGTGGCGTTAGATTTATGGTCCACTGCGATATAAATTCATCTAAATCGTCTTGGTTGATTAATCGAGATTCCATTGTGGAAAAGCGGGGATCACTCGACCATGCAGGGTTTCCGAGAACGTCTAATAAACTTTCCCATTCATCGTCGTTTGTCACCGCAATTACACACCATCTGTCTTCTCCCTTACAGGGATAGGTATTATGGGGGGCAATTTTCTGGTCTGGTGCTCTATTCCCAGGTGGCATTCCTTCTCTTCTGAATGGTCGTTTATTGACGGTATAGTCGAGTACGGAGGTGCCAGTTAGGCCGATGCCGGCTTCAACTTGAGAAAGATCAAGATGCTGACCCTTTCCTGTCTTGTTACGATTTATGAGTGCCATCATGATGGCTAAGGCACCGTAAAATCCTCCTGTATGATCCATATATGAAAAGCCCCAACCCGCCGACTCCTCACCGGGTAGCCCAGACATGTAGGTTAGTCCAGACAGAGCTTGTGCAGTTGGTCCCCAGGTAACAAAATCTCTATCTCTTCCGCTATGACCAAATCCGGACATACTGCAGTAAATGATTTTCGGGTTTAGTTTCTTTTGTTCCTCGTAACCAAGGCCCCATTTTTCCAAAACACGGGAGCTGAAATTCTCTACTATAACGTCGGACTTCTTTATAAGTGTTTTTAAAAGTTCCATCCCTTGGGGATGCATTACGTTAAGAGTTAGGCTTCTTTTGTTCCGATTAAGCGTATTAAACAGTGGGCTGCGATTTGGGGAGTCTGAGCCAGGGACAGGATTGCTGGCACGTATGTAATCCATGTTGGCATCATTTTCAATCTTTATTACGTCGGCCCCGAAATCTGCAAGTATTCTTGTACATTGTGGACCAGCCACAATCCAGGAGAAATCGATTACTCTCACGCCCTCAAGAGCGCTTGTTCTTGCCGCGGGTTTAGCTTTGGACATGCCCATCCTCTACTCAAGTGTTTGTATATTGCTACCTTGGCGTTGGAACCGGTAACTTTGTCTTTTAATTTGATCCTTGGCGTAAAAACATATTGGCGGCATTATATACAGTCTTTAGACCTTAATGGGACTCTCCAGAACGGGAATTTTTAATAACTTGCAGAGTCCTTACTGTTGTATAATCTCGGCTCCGTTGTTGTGCACATATGAAAGTTTCCATAAACTGTCGTAAACGTAATGGAGTAACGGGATTTTCAACATATGAGAATTAGCGAATTTGAGCTTTCTGAACCAGTGCCAGAGATGAAGGATACTATCGCTGTCAGCATGCTTCGACCTTGGATTGATGTTGGTAGGGTAGGAACTTTGTCTCTCCGTGCGTTGCAGAGATATTTAGGGGCCAAGGAAATAGGTCGACTGCATCGGCCTGGTAAGTTTTTTGACTTCACTAGGTATAGACCGAGGATGAGATTAGTAAATGGGAATCGTATTTTTACTAAGCCAAATACCATAGTCCACTACGCTCATGATGAATATACCGACAGAGACTATTTATTTCTTCATGTGCGAGAGCCTCATAATTTTGGTGAGGACTACACGGAATCCATAGTTGAACTATTGAAGTTCTGTAATGTCACAGAATATTGTCGAATCGGAGGTATGTATGACTCCGTTCCCCACACTCGGCCTATATTAGTAACTGGATCAATGAAAGACGATCAGGAACAAAAGGCAGCAGGAAAACTGAATCCTCGCAGAAGCACTTACCAAGGACCCACTTCTATAGTTAATCAAGTGAATGAGGATCTGACTGGGCTTGGTATAGCAAACACAACTTTAATGGCACATCTTCCCCAATATGTGCAGTTGGACGAAGATCATCTTGGTGCGGCTCGCCTACTTGAGGTCTTAAGTTCTGTATATGGGTTTCCATCTGAACTGGCCGATATGGCTCAAGGTGAACAGCAATACAAAGAAATAGATAAAGCAATTGATTACGGTGGTGAGGTTGGGACGTTGATAAAACAGCTGGAGACCTATTATGACCGTGTTCTGTCTCGCTCCGAGGACAAATCGGAGCCCACATCATCTGATTCGTCATCTTCTAGCTCTTCCAATCCTAATGATGGAGAAGATATAAATCTTTCCCCAGATGTGGAAGATTTTCTTAATCAAATGGGCGAAAGATTTGAAAACAACGCTGGTGGAGGTGGAGCTCCTCCTGAAGATGTTGCCGATGAAAGTGATGACTCCGACGAACCTGAAGGAGAAGAAAAGTAGATCTTTTTATCTTTCCTAAGATTTTCTCAGTAGCACGTGCCTTCTGTTAAATGTGTGATCGCGTACCTCTGTAGCCCATCGCCCTTTATCTACAGCTTCAGACCATCCAGCTGATGTCAGTATTTCAGGACTTTCAATCTCGTAGATCGCTGTGTGTTTTGGTTGATCTTGTATAACTATTTCTTTTTCCTCTCCACCTATCACCATTCGAAGCGGTTGTGACGTAAAACGAGCAATTGATAACACTCCGGGTACCTCTGATAGATAAGGGATGTGTTCCTCGTCATAGACTTCGTTAAATAGCTGTTCCTTGTTGGCTGGTATATCCATTGCCGCTGTAAAAAAATATTTGGAATCCATGATTTATTCTCCTAAATTAATAATTTCAACTTCGCTAACTGGAAAATTTAAACCCTATTTCAAGATTTTTTGATTTAATAAATTCCTCTGCCATTATCTTTCTTTCTCGATTGATTTGTACTCGACCTATATCTATGCTTCCACCTTGCAGTGAGATAGTAAAAGAATCCGAATTTATTTTAGTTACTGTGCCTGGATCGGAATCTGAGCTTTCAGCCGAAAATTTGGCGTTGAAAAAAGCCAATTTGTCATCACCAAATTTTGTGTTTGCGCCCGGGCTAGGATCACTACCCCTGATCAAGTTGTAAATTTCAGCGGCTGGTTTGTTCCAATCAATTATTGCATTCTCGGAGCGACACCAACCTTCGTAGGTTGCTTTTGAGTTATCCTGAACTATTCTCGGTGCCTCTCCATTTTTTACCAGTTCTACCGCCTCTACCATCGCATCCACTCCCATTGGATATAGCCGACCGAAATAAATTGACCCCAGGGTGTCGTCTATCTCTATCGGTGTTTCTTTCTGAAGTAGAATCGGACCGGTGTCAAGACCTTCATCGGGCCAAAAAATAGATAATCCTGTTTTGTTTTTTCCTTGGATGATTGGCCAGTTTATTGAGCTCGGGCCTCTGTGTTCCGGCAAAAGCGACGGGTGGTATTGAATAGTTCCATTAGTGGGATTCTCCAATATCTCCATAGGAACGATGTCAGTGACGAACGCCATTACAGAAAGATCAATACCAAGTGATGAGAACTCTTTTATTGCCTCTTCATCTCTCATACGCTTGTATTGGTAGACTGGAATGTCACGCTCGACTGCAGATTCCTTGATTGGGTCAAAAGGGCGATCTTTTCTATCGGGAGGACATAAAACCGCTGCAACGTCTTCTCCCTTTTCAACTAGTGCCTCCAGTACGTCTTTTCCAAAAGCCGCTTGGCCAATTACTGCTATCCTCATTCAACGCCTCCTATAAGTCTGTGGGGAATGTGAAAACATTTATAACACAGTCTGACAACAGTGAAATACTGGTTAATTTGAGAGGAGGATATCTAGGTTTCTTTCCAACCAGGATAGATTGACCATATCTTATCTACTTTCATACCATTGTCTCGCAACGTCTGAGTTATTCTGGAAAATGTATCAGGAGTAAAAATTTGTCGTCAGAAGAAACTAGTTTTATTTCTCCATTGGCTGGATTAAGAGTGCTAGGAGTGACTGTCTATCTTGCTGGGCCCTTCACGCTAGTCAATCTCGCAAGACTAGGAGCCGAAGCAATAAAAGTTGAAGTTCCAGAATATGGTGACCCAACACGTGGGAATGGTCCATTTGCAGATCCCGATGGATATTCTCCTACCAAAGAGACAGACTCCCAGCTGTCCACTCGATTCCTCAAGCGTTCCCAAGGTGTTAAGAGTGTTACTTTGAATCTGAAACATCCAGAAGGGAAGCAGATGTTTTTGGACATGGCCGCCAAATCTGATGTGGTCGTTGAAAATCTTTCCCCTGGTGCCATGCGAAGACTCGGCCTTGGATACGAAGATGTGTTGAAAGTTAACCCAAAAATAATTTACGCATCTATTTCTGGTTATGGGCAAACGGGCCCACATTCGCACAGAAAAGCGCATGATCCAGAAATACAGGGTATGAGCGGAATTATGGATATAAATGGTGATCCAGATGGTCCACCTATGAGGGTAGGGTTCTATATTGCCGACCTAGTTACACCAATTTTCACGTGCTATTCGATATTAGCTGCTTTGAGAAACCGGGATATCACTGGAAAAGGTCAGTATTTAGACGTCTCTATGATGGATACGTTAACTTCGCTTATGTTCGTCGAAAACATTGAGGAGGCTCTGTATGCGGGTGAACCTTTGAGAATGGGAAACGGGATAAGAGGAGGTCCAATGGGCCTATATCACACGAAGGACGGAGACATTATTATCACTGTTGCCAGTGATGATCAGTGGGAACGTTTAGCAAAAGCGATTGGTGCCCCCCACCTAATTGAGGATCCTCGATTCGCGCGTTTTTTGGATAGAGGTAAAAATCTTGATGCAGCGCGCTCTGCTGTCCAAGAGATACTGATGACGTTCACGAAGAAGGAAGCACTGAAGATATTGGACCAAAATGATGTGCCGTGCAGCGATGTAAGGTCCGTGTCTCAAATTATTGACGATCAGCACTTTTGGGACAGAGGCACCCTTAGATCTATGCGGAGTCAGGCATTTGATGAGGATCTTCCCGGGATCGTTTCCGGATTCCCCGTTGTGTTTTCTGGTGGTAGTCTGCCACAGGAGACTGGTGCGCCTTTACTAGGTCAGCAGAACGCGGATATTTATGGAGATATTCTTGGGATAGATGAGTCGCATTTGAGTAGACTTGAGTCTGACGGTGTGATTTAGGAATTTTCTAACAGGACTGGTTTGTTGTTCTTAGAGGTTACGTGATGAGAGATTTAGCGAAACCACTTCGTACGCTTTTGTACGTTCCTGGTAATAAAGAGGAATGGATTCTAAAAGCTCCAAAATATGGATCTGATGCGCTGATATTAGATCTTGAAGATTCAGTTCCGCTAACTGAAAAATCGTTAGCAAGGGAAGTGGTGTCTAGGCTCGTGCCAATTTTGGCTGAGCAAAATATAACTGTGTTTGTCAGGGTGAATGATCCGTCTACAGGTCTTACTGAGGATGATATTGCACACTGTGTGGTAGATGGTTTGTATGGGATAACACTGCCAATGGTCAAACAGGTAAGTGATGTTGAATCCGTTGATGCCCTAATAGGGATGGAAGAGGAAAACAAAGGTATTCCTCTCGGTACTGTTCTTATAGATCCAGGGCTTGAGACCGCCAGTGGTATACGTTCTGCATATGACATCGCTGTCTCATCGAAGAGGGTGGCCCATATGGGGGCAAGTGGTGGAAGAGGTGGAGATGTTGCTCGATCAATTGGTTACCGTTGGTCACCTCAGGGGAATGAGACTTTGTTCATTAGATCAAAAGTATTGCTTGACTCCCGAGCTGCTGGAGTTCCTTATCCCGTTACCGGACTTTGGCAGGATATTCATGATCATGACGGACTAAGGTCATTCGCAAAACACTCGAGAGATTTGGGATACACAGGTATGAGCGTAATACATCCGTCACATATTGAAATAGTTAACCAAGTTTTCTCTCCCACGCACCAAGAGATTGCTGAGTGGATGGGGATTATTGAAGCCATGGATGGTGTTAGAAAAATGGGAGGCGCTGCGGTTCAGTTTAACGGGGCTATGGTTGACATCGCACATGAGAAAACTGCTAGAGATATGCTGAGTTTTTCCAAGGCGTTAGGATTGTTGGACTGATCAAGTTACTACTATCCGTATAGTCTAGATATTTCCTCTACAGAATTTTGGATCATTGATATCAAATCCGCTCCTGCTGAGCCGTCTTTATTCCACTGTTCAGACCAAGCATAGATAGTATTTGCTAACACCAATGCACCCAGGCTTCTAACCATCGGAACCATTCCATGTTCTATGCTTAATGAATGATGTGGGGAACCACCTGTTTGCACGGGCAATACATATGATCCTGAAAGACTTTCCGGTGGCATCTGGTCAAAGAATACCTTTAACAGACCTGTGTATGTTGCTCTGTACGTTGGTGATGCGGGGATGATTAAATCTGCTTCAATAGTTTTGTTCAAGGCTTGATCCAATTCAGGGCCTTTTGAACGAAGTAGTAGATCGTCTGCTGAGATCTTGGATAGGTCAATGACTGTCGCTGTCCACTCATTAGAATTGAGGCTATCAAGAATCAGTCGAACGATTTTTTCAGAGGATGATTGTGAAAAAGGACTCCCCAATATTGCGACGACGTTACGCATGGGCTGTAACTACGTTGGATTTTAGATATTTGTTGACTTCATCTCTGAGCAAGGGAATAAGCTCTTTTCCCCAATAGATTGTGTCGTTGTAAGGATCGAAGCCCCGGATCAATAATGTCGTGCACCCAAGTTTGTAATACTTTATTAAAGACTCAACCACTTGTTCAGGGGTTCCTACTAGGGCGGTTGTATTTCCTGCTCCCCCGGCTGCCGCTGCAATAGGCATGTAAAGGCGATCATCCAGTACATCACCCGCTGCGGCGAAATCAACTAGTCTTTGAGATCCGACGGATTCGAGTCTCTCATCTGCAGTCCCGTGCATGGATCTTTGTCCAGATTGCAAAACTGATTCTAAAGTGTGATAAGCCTTGTCCCAGGCTTCAGACTCTGTTTCAGCAACGATCGGTCTGGTTGAAATAGAAAACCTGATGGTCTCAGGGTTTCTACCTGTCGCTTTGACTCTTTTTTTGAAGTCAATTATTTTCTTCTTTACCTCTTTGCGAGGCTCTCCCCAGAGAGCATATACGTCGCAAGTCTCCGCTCCCACACTTAGGGCAGCCTCCGAGGCACCTCCAAAGTAGATCGGTATGTGAGGTTCCTGAAAACATTGAAAGTCACTTTTGGCATTTTCAAATTTGTAAAAGTGTCCATGATGGGTGAGAGGTTCTGATTGAGACCATAGATTTTTAAGGACTTTGATAAATTCGCCAGAACGCTCGTATCTACTGTCATGAGTCTCATAATCTCCGTCACGGCGTTGTTCAGTATCTCCACCTCCACTGATAATGTGTAATGCGATACGTCCGTTAGTTAATTGGTCGAAAGTTGCAGCTTTCCGTGCAAGGACGGTTGGGCTGACGAATCCCGGTCTATGGGCTATTAAGTAGCCTAAATGCTTTGTGTTGGCTGCTGCATGCATAGCGACAATGAAGCCATCAGCGGAGGAAGAAGTATAACCAACGAGGACTTTGTCAAAACCACTTTTTTCGTGTGCTTGGGCAAATTCTGTTATGTAGTCACCGTCAATGCCGCCCCCGATGACATGAACTTCAGCCCCTTTTTTACCTGTCCCCTCTCTCTTGGCTCCTATCATTCCTATTATTTCTAAAGACATTTCAATTCTCAAAATCCTAGATGCTATTTGTTGGTTCGAGCATTGCGGTTGATTTTACACTTATTGTGTTAAAGGCAGTCTTTTTATAATGATTTTGACCTTCTACGAGTAGTTGGGCATCACCTCATTTGAAAATAGATGAATTGATTTCATAGCCGTAGCATGATCTAGATCTCCCCACTGGAAAGAGCACATAAAATAGTTTGCGCCCGTATCTACATACTCTTCCATGTATCTCATGACAGATTCTGGTGATCCTGCCAGGGCGACACCACCTAACCTAGTCGGATCTTCCCTTGCCGATTGGTTGTCAAATCGTTCTATTTCCGCTTCGATATCCCGTCTGGTTTCTCTATCAGGCAAATTTGCTGGTCTGTCTCCCACAAAACCGAATGAACCGTCAGTACTCGACTGAAACTGTGTCAAACCTCTACGTTCAGCTTCGATGCGTCTGGGTGCTGCAAGGTTCCATCTATACTTTTCCCAAGCTGGTTTTGCTATCTGAATGGCTTCTTCATCGGTCTCGGCTACAACCATGTGGACGACTAGGCCGATCTTCGGTTCTGTTCCTTGAATCGTGAGTGCATTTTTCCCATGTGTAGATTCCCATACTCGTTTGAAACGAATCGTCTCTGTACGTAGGCTGTCCAAAGTTCCTACAACTACGGTATTCATGCCTTCCAACGCCGCAGTCTCCGCGTTGCGCATATACCACATTGGCGGATAGGGCTTTTGGATTGGATCTAGGCGCATGGGAAGTTCGTCAAACTGATGAAATTGTCCCTCATATGAAAGGAAATCTGTATCCAATCCCTGTTTGATTATGTCTAAAGTCTCTTTATAGCGTAGATAGTTTGTTTCAGACTCGGCTTCTTGTCCCCAGAAGAAAGCTTCCATGACCCCGCCTCTTCCGATTCCGATCTCGAGTCTTCCTTCACTTAGGTGATCCAGCATACTAATTTCTTCTATTAAGCGTAATGGGTGATGTAATGGTAGAACATAGACGCAAGGAGCCAGTTTGAGTTTAGAAGTTCTTTGGGATGCAGCAGCTAAGAAAACATTTTGTGAGGGAGCAAGACTATGTACTGCTGGAGTATGGTGTTCAGCCAGGTGATAAGCGTAAAACCCGTTATTGTCGAACTGCTCAATTTGCTGCATACGAAGGTTGTACACTTCATGAAGAGGCATTTTTTCTACGGGTTCTATATGGTCAAATACTCCAAATTTGATGGACATTTTTAGATGAACCTTTCACAAGAGCTAATATTTATAGGTAGAGTTATTATGTTACACCTGAGGTTAAATTAGTTTCAGGTGGATGTGCCAAAAATTCACGCTATACTAGTCTCACAAACAAGAAACTAAATTCGTTGGAGATATACCAATGGCTCAAGAAGAAAATATTGATCCAAGAAATGATGAGCAGTATCGAGACCAGTTAACACCAATGCAATACGAGGTAACTCGGAACAAAGCCACGGAACGAGCTTTCACTGGTAAATATTGGAATACCTTTGACGACGGTAAGTATTTATGCGTTTGTTGCGGTGCTGAATTATTCTCCTCAGATACAAAATTCGATTCTATGTGCGGATGGCCAAGTTTTTACGCCCCGATCGTTGAGGATCAAATCGAGGAAGAAACAGACAGTTCGCTCGGTATGGTTCGGACAGAGGTTATATGTCAGTCTTGTGGGGCTCACTTGGGGCATGTGTTTCCAGACGGACCGAATCCAACCGGACTCAGGTACTGCATAAATTCAGCATCAATCGACCTAAAACCAGAGTAAGAAAATCTGTTTCTGATGATACTAATGCATCTTTGAAAATACCGGTTTCAGTTTAGACCTTGCCATAGATTGTTCCGGATTGTCTTCTGACTCGAATATCGGAAGATCTTCCTCCAGATCATTTTTCAAGTCATAAAGTTGGCCAGTCTCGTACAGTTTCCACTCGTGGTCCCGAACAAATCTGATCTGTCCAATGTCATTTCTGTCATTCATGGGTTCAAAATGAAAAAACATCCAATCTCTTGGATTTCCAGGTTCGCCTTTAAGCTGCGGCAAAAAGGATCTTCCGTCAATTAAGTAGCCCTCTGGAAAGTTGAGACCCGCAGCTTCGAAGATAGTGGGTAGGAAGTCGGTTGCTTCCACCATATCCACTTGTACGGTAGCTGATGGGATGGTTCCGGGCATACTACATATCAGAGGCACATGTGTGCCGCGGTCATTTGTTTTACCCTTTCCTCCACAAATCTCGTTGTGGCTGTGAACCATCGAACAAACATCGTGTGGGCTTCCATTGTCTCCGAGGTAAATTATGAGAGTATTCTCTGATAGATTCTGTTCAGAAAGATAGTCGATGAGCCTTCCTATGACCTTATCGTGATACTCAACCATATCTTTATAAAATTTAGGATCGTCTTCCCAGGATCCATCTTCAAGCTCCGACCATGTTCTACCACCCAAGGAATGATTTGATGGTGGGTCGAAACTATCCCATTCAAGACTGTCAGGAGTGGGTTCATGAGGCTTATGAGTAGCTGCCATAGGCCAATAAACGAAAAATGGGTCATTTTCGTCCTTGGTTCTGTCTATGAAGTCTATTATGTAGTCGCAAAATATATCTTCTCCGTACTTGTCCTTCGTATCTTCCATGAATCGACCATTTTCATAGATGATGGGATTCTTATACCTGGAGCCCTTTTCTTCGGTCTGATGTGGATGCCATACACAGAACTCATTGAATCCGGAATTCTCTATTTTTTGTCCTTTATTTCTCATTTCAGGTACTTCGTCAGGGGGGTTATACGAATATAGCTGCCATTTGCCGGCTATACATGTGTTGTACCCGGCGTCGGACATTAAATGCCCAAAAGTGGTCTCATCTGGGGCGAGTAGACCAAATCCAATGTAATTGCGAAAGTTATATTTTCCTGTCATGAGAGAAATACGTGTTGGAGTACAAAGTGGCATCACGTGAGCGTTCTCAAATCGCATTCCATTTTTAGCCATTTCGTCTAGTTTTGGAGTGTTATATGAAGTTCCTCCGTTGGCACCGATTACTTCGTATCCAAGGTCATCCGACATAATCAGAATTATGTTGGGTTGATTTTTCATTACTCTTTAACTCCTCACAAATTTATGATTTCCAGAAGATCTATTTTTAGCAGATAATGCCTTGATTCTACTAATCAACCTAAATTTTTCTCTAGCGTTGCGATGAATCTTCAAAGGCTGGTTGCTCGATTACCCGCATGGATTTCCATTTGCCTCCTCTGTACCTGAGGCTGAATGCTGCGGCGAGTCCAATTATGTATATGAGTCCTACTGTCCAAGCTGCCTCAAGTCCCCATCCCATCACCTCTAGCGCTATGAATGTCGGAAGGATTAGTAGAATTAGGGATAGAATTATGATCGTAAACATTGTGAATCTAGTGTCTCCCGCACCTTTCAGGGCGGATGAATAAACTATTCCCAATGAGTCTATTATTGACCATGCAGCTACAAATTTCATTGCTGTCATTGCGTAGATTCTTATTTCCTCAAATGTGGTTGGATCTGCGTTGGCAGCAAATGGATATATGAACATAGAAGGTATGAGTAGATACATGAGTGAAATGCTTCCCATGTAAATAAATGCCATTTGGACAGCCGAAGTAGTTGCCCTGTCGGCCATGTCTTCATCATTCGCGCCAAGTGACTGACCAACTAGGATAGAAACAGTTATTCCCATTCCTATCATTGGCATAAAAGCCAACATGCTTACATTCAAAGCGATGTTGGTTGCAGCTAATTGTGAAGCACCTAACCTGCCAACTATTAATATGAAAGCAGAGAACGCTGCTATGTCTAAGAAGAAATGGATTCCGTTTGGGAGTCCGTATCTAATCAAACGAGCAAACAGTTTTTTATCAAACTTCCAGCCTGAGATAGTTTTGTACTTGACATTGTTATCTCCCATAAAAGTCATTATTAGTAATAGTGATAAATTAAAAAATTGCGATATTACTGTTGATAATCCGGCTCCGGAGATACCCATTTCAGGAAATCCGAAATGGCCAAATATCAACAAATAATTAAGTAAAATATTCAAACAAGTGGCGAGTAGGCTCGCCCACATCACTGGATATGTGTTTCCGCGACCATTAAAAAAAGAAGATACGGCAGCTAGGCATATGGGAAAAAATCCCCCAATTGTAAGATAACGCCAGTACTTGGTTTCAAGTTCTCTCACTGACTCATCATGTCCAATAAATTGAAAAATTGGTTCAGCAAAGAACATCGCTGTGAAGGTTACAATTCCACCTATGAGTGAAAAATATATGGCTTGCCACATTGCTGGACCCACTCTGTCATGCCTACCTGCTCCGGTGTACTGTGCGACGAAAGTGCTGGCATAACCAGATGTCCCGACAAAAAAACTAACGATTGTGAAACTTAATATCCCTGTTGGCATAGCGGCGGCCAGGGCATCGGACGAATACCAGGATAGGAACATACGGTCCACGAATTGTTGGATTGACCAAGACCCAGTACTTAGTATGAGTGGAAACGCTATCAATAATACTGGCCGATATCCGTTGGGTCTTGACCAACGGTTCGCCAGCGAAAGTTTCACAGATGATATTGTCACCGACCGCACCTAATATTGGTTTGTCATTTTTGAATTAAATAGGGCGGCATTACCGCGTGTTTGATTGGGTTACCTAAGTAGGCAATACAATTTTAATCATCAAATAGGGAAAGTGAAAGGTTTCTTGGCTTCTTAATTTTTATTCACAGATTTCGCTATGTCAGGTCATTGGTGTTGTATCAATTACTGTATATACGATTCCCCTGTTAAGATTAATGCTAGAAAGATATATCCACAAATTTCACCAATACTTATTGCAGGATGCGTCTAGGAGTGTGGCTTGCGTCAAATTATGTTTATGACTTTAGCGGCAAGTGACAAGTTGTCCTGCTGGGAGATTGATGATTCCACTGGAGAGCTGGAATTTCTTTCCGATACTGAAATTGACGGTAGGCCGGCTCCCCTCGCTCTGGACACAGAGAAGTCCATTATCTACGTTGGAAGAAGAGATATTCCTCGGGTTTCATCCTATAGATTTAACTCTTCTAACGGCTCCTTAGAACATCTCTCCGATGGCCCCATTCTCCAAGGAGACCCTTGTTATATTTCCCTGGACAATACCTCCCAATATCTACTTTCTGCCTACTACTTGGCAGGTGGTGTAAGTGTCCATGAAGTCAAAGAAGGATCCTTTGAAGGAAGAAATGATTGGATTTCGACAGGCACCGGGGCTCATTGTGTCTATACAGATGCAACTAACAGCATGGCTATGCTTCCACACATAGCAGGTGAAAATGGGTTGAATACTATTCGCTTATTTAGATTCTCTGAAGAAACTGGCGATCTGACCCCGTCGGATGCTTTCGAGTGTTTACAGCCTGACAATAGGGGTCCACGCCACTATTCAATACATCCGAACGGGAAATTCGCTTTTTTTTCCAATGAGCAGGACTGTAGTGTGACTTCCTATGAGATTGACATTGAGTCCTCCTCATTGAAGGAAATTCAAACAGAATCCACCCTTCCGATGCATTATGGCGGTGTAAACACTTGTGCCCAGATACGTTTAACTCCTGACGGAAGTTTTTTATATGCACCAAATCGGGGGCATGATTCTTTGGCGGCCTTTTCCATTGATCCAGACACAGGAAAAATGAAGCAAGCTGGTAGATTTACAACAGAGGCTGTACCAAGGGTTCTAGACATAGATAATACGGGGCAATTTCTTTATTCGGCTGGATTGGAGTCGGGCCATGTGTCGGCTTTTCATATAGAGGGAGATGGATCACTTAGATTGATATCCCGCTATGAAGTTGGAAAAGAGCCTATGTGGTTACTTATACATGCTACAGATTGATAAATAGAATTCTGTGGTCACTACCGAAGTCTCATTTAGTCTTAACGGAACCGGACACTGCGTAGAAGCAGACACACGTTGGACGCTTCTTTATTTACTTCGAGAGGAATTTGGTCTTACTGGGACCAAAAGAGGCTGTGATATGGGTGAGTGTGGGGCCTGTACGGTTTTACTCGATGGTTTACCAGTAAATGCTTGTCAGGTCCTGGTCGCTTCTATTTCAGCTTGTAAAGTCACTACCATAGAAAGTTTGTCCGACGACGGGAACTTGCATCCTTTGCAAGTCGCTTTTCTCCAAAACGATGGTGCCCAGTGTGGCTTTTGTACTCCTGGATTTATTATGAGTGCCATTCCCTTAATGGAAGAAGAGGCTCCAGTCACAAGAGATCAAATAGCTGATGCATTAGGGGGGAATTTGTGTCGCTGCAATGCATACGGAGCTATATTGGATTCAGTACAGTCCGCCCTTGATAGGAGAACTCATGTCTGAAAATTTAGGATGGGTAGGGACATCTCCGCCACGTCGAGATTTGAAAGATAAAGTAACTGGAGAAGCCGAATATTCCGCTGACATTAGCTTTGATGACATGTTACATGCCAAGGTTTTAAGGAGTCCTCATCCTCACGCAATTATTTTATCGGTAGATACTACTGAAGCGGATAAATTGCAGGGAGTGAGGGCTGTTGTAACTCCTTTTGATATATCCAATGGTCGTATAGCACCTGACGTATCTATTCTTGACAAAAAGGTGCGGTTTGTCGGGGATGAAGTGGCTGTTGTTGCCGCGGACGACCCTTATACAGCTGAGTTGGCTGTAAAATTGATCAAAGTGTCCTATGACGTTCTCCCATTTTATCGCACCACCGATGAGGCTTTATCTGAGGGAGCTGAACCGATTCACGCAGGCGGTAATCTTATAAACAATGGGCCGCTAGTCGAGCAGCGGGGTAATCTGGATGAAGGTTTTGCAGAGGCAGACCTGGTTTTGGAGGAGTCGTTTACAACTCCAGCTCATAGTCCTGCCCCACTGGAGCCTAGAACCGCATTGGCTAAATGGGATGGTTCCAGATTAACGTTATGGAAATCAAGTAGAGGAATACATGCAGACAAGGCGAGTTTATCGCAGGCCCTAGGCCTTCCATCTAAGTCTCTGAGGGTCATAGGACCCCACATGGGAGCAGGGTATGGAGGGAAGGATGAAACTCGTACAGCCGTGTTGGCTTCTATTCTTTCAATAAGAACCCAGATGCCCGTACGATTGGAACTTTCTCGGGAGGAGGAATTTGTTGCTGGCCGCCGTCGTCACTCAACGATGACCACTCTGCGCATGGGATTAAAATCGAATGGAGAAATCACCGCGATTCATGCGAAAACTGTAATGGATACAGGTGCATATTTATCTTCTGGTCCGGGGGTTGCTAGGCGTGCTGGTCAAGGTGCTTTATACCTGTACCGTTGTCCCAATGTCAGATATGAAGCATCCCTTGTCTATACTAATACCCCAACAGCGGGTTCTTATCGTGCATTGGGGGCACCACAAGGACATTTTGCTTTAGAGTCTGTAGCTGATTTGGCGGCTAAGTCACTTGGCTTAGACCCACTACATTTTAGGAAGAAGAACCAAGTGACTATTGAGGGTCAACCTGGTGAACGGACTACTCCAGTGAATGAAATAGTTGATACTCAACCATCTGAAGGGGGAATTCCCTTTTCCAGCAATGGTCTGTCTGAATGTTTAACGTTAGGGGCGGAAAAGATAGGTTGGGATCAGCCAGTGAATGGAATTGGCGAATCCTTCAGCAAGTCAATCAAGCGGGGCAGAGGAATGTCAATGTTCCTTTACAGAGGTGGCCCTGGGGGGAAATCACACGCTGCTGTTGCTTTAACCGAGGATGCATCATATTCATTGTTTACAGGAGTCATGGATGTAGGAGAAGGAAGTGCCACAGTTCTTAGCCAGATCGCCTCACAAGTTCTTTCCATTCCATATGATGAAATTGAATTGGTGATGGGTGACACAGATATCACCCCTGAAGCTAGTATTACAGCAGGTTCTTCCGTTACCTTTTCTTCTGGTCTGGCAGTAAAAGATGCTGCTGAAGTTCTCCGGAACAAAATTTTAAATCAGGCCTCACAGCTTCTGGCGGAACCCCAAGGCGTTTTAAACTTACATGGTTCAAAGGTAATATCTGAATCAGGTAAGTCTCTATCTTTATCCGATCTTGTTGAACATAGTGGAGCTATAAGTGCCAAGGCCTCCGTTGTCCCTGGCAGTTCGGATTATGTGATTAATTCGTTTGGAGCACATTTTGTAGAAGTTGAAGTGGATGTTGAAACAGGAAGAGTCAATATATCCCGTTACGTTGCGGCACATGATGCAGGTACGATAATTAATCCCAAGATGGCAGAGAATCAGGTCCGAGGGGGAGTATCACAAATGTTGGGATTTACCTTTTCAGAAGATATGGAGATAGATCCTGGCACTGGAATAGTTGTAAACAGTAATTTTTTGGATCACAAAAGTCCGACCATTTTGGATTTTCCTGATATCGACGTCGTTTTCGCAGACGTAACAGATCCTATTGGTCCCTTTGGAGCAAAATCCCTGGGTGAGCCACCTTGCATTGGTCCTGCACCGACGATTGCAAATGCAATCTATGACGCAGTCGGAGTAAGAATTACTGATTTGCCGATAACTCCGAACAAATTGCTTTCTGCCATCAAAAGCCATAAGGCTTAATTTGTTATGGATTCCTTTGAATATCATCGACCTTCAACTCAAAAACAGGCATCTTTATTACTAACTTCCAGCCCCCGAGCACATGTTGTTTCAGGAAACACCGATCTATTGGGAGAAATGAAGCAGGGATTGGTGCATCCAGAATCGCTAGTAAGTCTCGCCGATGTGGAGGGAATGAAAGTTTTCCACATAAATGGAAATGAAAGTAAATTGGGTTCAATGGTGACCTTGTCAGATATTGTTGATAGTAAGTATTTGAAGGTAAATTTTCCGGCATTGGTGGAGGCTGCTGCATCAGTAGCAACGCCCCAAATTAGATCTATTGGGACTCTAGGGGGGAATCTATGTCAAAGACCGAGGTGTTGGTATTACCGAAGTCCACTATTCGATTGTTTGAAAAAGGGTGGAAACAAGTGTTTCGCTGTGGGTGGATTGGATAAATACCATTCGATTATTGGGGGTGAAAAGTGTTGGATTGTCCATCCTTCCGATATCGCCGTAGCACTTACAGCATTGGATGCGAAAGTAAAAATATTCGGTCCTTCTGGATACAAAAACATGAAAATAGATGATTTTTTTGTTGGTCCAGGCATAGATATTCATAATGAAAATGTTTTGAAAGAAGGCGAATTTGTTTCATCTATTGAAATATCTTGTGATGATAAATCGTCGAGCACTTTCTTAAAATTCAAAGAAAGACAGTCAATGGATTTCGCTCTTGCGAGCGCAGCTGTATCCATTTCGTTGGCAGAAGGGAAAATTCATCGAGCTGGTGTTGCGTTAGGTGGGATAGCCCCAATTCCCTGGCGCCTTCAAGAGATTGAAGAATATATGATGGGTATACCTATAGATGATCTGAGGTGCTCCGACGAATTTTCTGCCAAAGTTGAGAGTTCACTGGGCGACGCCAAACCCATGTCAGAAAACAATGCTTATAAAATCGACTTGGCCATTTCGCATTTAAAAAGAGCTCTTGATAAGGTGATTCAAGATTTATGTTAACAATGTTGATTGGGTCTAATTACATGTGTTCGAAATAAATATAGGCAAAAACAATGGGCAAATACGAGAATTTATCTTTCGAAAAGATTAATCACACAGGAGTTATAACTCTTAGGCGTGGATCAGTCATGAATGCCCTCAACCGAGAAATTACCCTTGAATTCCATTCTGTTCTGGAAGCCTTACCTGAAATGTTTCCGGAGGTAAGGGTAGTTGTTATTACAGGAGAGGGAAGAGGGTTTTGTTCAGGAGCAGATCTTTCCCGTATGGCTTCTGGCGGATCTGAAAACCGAAGGATGCCTGGGAATGGTTCGGGACAAACTGGGATGCTACGAATACAGGAGCTTGCAGCCAGTATTCGTAGCATCCCACAACCTGTAATAGCGGCGATAAACGGGGCAGCAGTAGGAGCTGGTTTTTCTATTGCTTTGGCATGTGACATTAGAATCGCTTCACAGGATGCTAAATTTTCTGCTATTTTCGTACGGCGCGGACTTGTTCCGGATACTGCCGCCTCTGCCACATTGTCGGAAATAGCGGGACATTCTGTTGCGGCGGAAATGTGCTTGACGGGGCGGATTTATGATGCGGAATGGGCAGAGTCCCATGGGCTGGTCAGTCGAATTGTTGAATCCCAATTCTTAATGTCGGAAGCTCTTGAATTTGCGGACGATATTTCTTCCAATCCCCCACTGGCAGTGAAAAATACCAAGCAGCTGCTTAGATCAGGATACCGTGATTGGGTTGACTCAGTTGCTGATGAGGATTTTTATGGGTCACCCCTCTATGATACCTATGATCAGAAAGAGGCTGTTCAGGCTTTCTTGGAAAAGCGTTCACCTGTTTATAAGGGTGAATGATTTCGAGTAGCTTTACAGCTGCTCTCTCTATCGATCTTGGCCTAGGGCACATACCGTTGATGTTCCGATTCGACCGTTTTTGTCATAAAGTGCAATTGTTCCAACGGAAACGCCCGAGTCAGACCCATGATAGAAAGATTCTGTTCCAATCCACATACCTACTGGGTCACGGTGTAGGTATAGACATACATCTGCGTTAATGTAGTTCAGACCATTTGTGCCGGAATTTGCACCTGGGTTGGCAAAATCGGCTACTTGAGCCACTTTAACTAGTTGGCTGGGTTCGACCCCAGAGACCAGATTGTGAGTTTCACGTATCCATAGCCGTCTAGACGATAGGAGATTTTCCGTTGTGGTTCCCTCTGGTGAAACGGAATGCCATATTGAATTTGATTGGGGCTCACCCTCCACGGCATATGGTAGGTTTTCATCTGGGGCACTCATTTTCCACTTCGAAGGTGTCCAAATATCTCCCGGCGGATTTTTTGACCTTCGCAGAAGGACCGCACTTGATCGCGCTATTTCCACGTGACCTCTTTTTGGCACCGTGGCTTCTATCTTCACTTCGATAACTTTAATGCGCCTACCTGCTCGAACTACTTCATTTGTAACAGTCAGGGCAGCCATGGGAGCTGGGCGGAACATATCCACCGTTAGTCGGGCTAGCTGGAAAGTATTTTTGTCAGACCCCTGAAGGTGGAACCTTTCTACTTCGTAAGCTGCGAGACCAGAAATAACCCTTCCGTGGAGGGTGGTAGGGTCCCATGGTCCTTTAGACTGCGTCGTAGGATGAAAAATGGAAGAATTTGAATTATCAATATTGAAAAATGACAGTGGGAAAACTGTGGAACTCATATTTTCATGCACTCTTGACAGATTTTTAGTCTTCTGCCACCTCTTTGTAATTTGAAGTCAGCGGGTGATTATGGATAATCGTAGTTGCGATAGTTAAGGATATATCACTAAGTAGCTCTAATGCTCAGGATAGATAAGGATTAAATATGAAGGCGTTGTATTTTACAGGGGACTCGATAGTTGATCTAGTAGAGACCGATAAACCCAGTCCAGGCAAAGGAGAGGTTGTTCTCCAGATGAAAGCTTCGGGGGTCTGCGGAAGTGATTTGAAGAATCTTCGCTTATCGAAGGCTGAAAAACCGGCATTCGCAGACTTAAAAGTTCCCGGCCATGAGCCTGTAGGAATTGTTTCGGAACTAGGAGAGGGTGTTACAAACGTGTCTGTGGGAGACAGGGTTATGATGCATCACTATACAGGTTGTCTTCAGTGTTCAATGTGTCTTATTGGATACACTCAGATGTGTATGGTCCATCATGAGGTGTATGGATCCACAGCTCATGGTGGCCATCAGGAATTCATGTTGGTTCCAGCATACACATGTATACCTATGCCCGACGAACTAGACTTTGCAGCAGCAGCAGCATGCTCATGTGGCACTGGGACGGCTTTCCATGCTGTGAAGCGTATTGAACCAACTGGGTTGGATACTGTTGCGATATTTGGTCAGGGGCCTGTGGGTCTTTCCGCAACTATGTTTGCCGCCCAGATGGGTGCAAGAGTAATTGCTGTCGATATTTCCCCCTATCGATTAAGGCTTGCGGAGAAGTTGGGAGCTGATGAAGTTATTGACTCCTCAAATGTAAATGTTGAGGAAGCTATAAGAGAAATTACGAGGGGACAGGGTGCTGATTCCACACTGGACGCGACGGGGATACCCGAAGTAAGAATACAAGCGGTGGAAAGTGCAAAATACTGGGGTAAGGTATGTTTTGTAGGGGAAGGAAATACAACAACTTTTGATGTGAGTTCTCAGATAATACATAAACAGCTAACGATATTAGGATCGTGGACTTTCAGTCAGGCTGGACTAGCCGAAGTTGCCAAATTTGTAGTTGAAAGAAACTCTCCAATGGACAAGTTGATTACCCATAAATACGATCTCGACGGTGCTCAGCAAGCATATGAAAAGTTTGTTTCAGGTGAAACTGGAAAAGTAATTCTGGAAATCTGAGCCTCACCTTTATTATATTGATATTTTCACGTTACAGATTCGAATATTTCTGTTTTGTGGGTTTCTGATAATAGGGGATAAATATTTTCGAATATTTTTCGAATGTCCGGAGTCTGGCGAACTTGATTTCTGGAGTCATTGTATTCTTCCATGGTGTTCCATTCTTGCATGGTGACCATGACTCCGTGATAGCCAAGATATTTCCTGAACACTTTTACTTCGGGCATTCCAGCTGCGATCGTTTCTTGGCTGACCTGCTCCAATAGTTTGGCAAGACCAGAAGCGCCGGGTACAGGGGTATAGGTCCTTTTAACGATGATCATTTTAGTTTCTCCCTGAGGTTCAGTGAATGGTAGAAGGTGTTATATGGTATTGGAGTCTACGCCAACATGGTATTAATCGGTGAATATAGTTTGTGAGAATATGAAACGTATGTGTTTGAATTATAGAATTATGTATACACAGTGTTTGACGGGAGAGAGGCACGCATGGGATACCTGAGTGAAGAACAGGCAAAATCACTCCTTTTGGAGCCAATAATATCTTTTCTTACTACAGTAAATCCTGATGGATCTCCTCACACCTCACCTGTATGGCATATTCTGAATGAAGATGACTCCCATGTTTGGGTTGCGACCTCCAAAACTACGGTAAAGGCTCGGAATTTGAGAGAGGATCAGAGAGTTTCGCTCGTATCTGCGGCAAATAGATTTCCTCAGCCCTGGATTCAAGTTAATGGATCTGCTTGTATAAGGGAACCTTCCGATATAGACGACATAGTTTCCCGACTTGCGCACCATTACCTGGGTCCAGAGCAGGCACCTATATATTTAGCGGAAATATTAGGAAATATCGAGTTTGTTCTTGTGGATATAAATCCAGAAAAAATCTTGGCATATGATGGGGAAGAATGATCGGATATTAGGATTTTTGAGTGACCAAGTAACCACGTAGGTATGTATTTGCAGGAAAATGGCAGAGATTACTGAAAAACAAGTCTTCGAGTACTTCTCAGAAGGGAAAAAACTCTCAGGAATGGATTTAACTGGCCTTAATTTAAATAGGGCTGTTATGAGTGGTGTTGACTTTTCTGACTGTGATCTTAGAGGTACAAATCTTCGAGGAGCTAATTTGAGTGGCAGTAATCTATCCAATGCCAATCTCAGTGAGACTAATCTTCGAGAAACGAACCTACGAGAATCTGATTTATCGGGATCTGACATTAGCGATGCATATTTGATGGAAGCTCGACTCTTTGCAACGAACCTTTGTGACACGAACTTGACAGGTTCAAACATGAGTGGGGCATTCATGACTGGAGGTGTGCGTTTGGACCGATCAATTCTGGTGGGAGTGAATATGAGGGGGGCTGATATGTCTGGTGGGCTAGCCAGGAATGCAGACTTTACGGTTTCATTTATGAGAGGGATAAACATGTCGGATGCTGATTTGTCTGGATCAGACCTCAGCGGTGTCACTATGAATGGTTCAATTTTTACACGGGCCACCATGACTACTATAAAATTTAGAGAGGCTGTTCTTGACGGTTCAATATTCGACGAGGCTAGATTAGATGGCTCAGACCTTTCTAAGGCTAGTTTAAGACGTTGTTCCCTCGTGAGCACCAGTCTTCAGATGGCCAACCTAACTGGATCATCATTGAATTCTTCGGATCTGCAAGAAGCCGATCTTACTTTGGCTGATTTCACACAGGTGGATTTAAGAGGTGCGGTTCTTCTGGGGTGTAATATGCTTTGGACGGATTTCAGTGATACTGAATTCGATGGTGATTCCGCCGAAACTCCGCTTTGATGGAAGTATTTCTTGGTAACTGACCTGGAGTGGTGATTTATTTTGGATGTCAAATAATATGAGTTTTGAAGGACCTTTGAAGAGGACGTCATTATTTGAAAGCCATCTGGATTCAGGTGGAAGGCTAATTGACTTTGCTGGCTGGGAAATGCCGGTCCAATATTCTGGAATTCTCGGAGAGGTATCAAAAGTACGGCAGAGCTCTGGCATTTTTGATGTTTCACATATGGGAAGACTGGAACTTTCTGGCCGAGATGCAGAACTTTTATTAAACCGGGTCCTGAGTGTTGATATATCAGCCGTAGATGTTGGAAAAGCTAAATATAATGTCATATGTGATGATCAAGGCGGAATAATTGATGACTGCATAGTTTATAGGAAATGTGATCGGTTTCTGTTAATACCCAATGCCTCGAACCGTGAGACTGTACTCGACTGGCTATTTGGCAATATGAGAGATGGAGCTGATGTTGAAATAAGCGATATTTCCGATAGTACAGTGATGATAGCAGTGCAAGGACCCCTGTCTGTGGATATTTTATCCAAACACACTACTACTGACCTAACGCGGCTACGCCCATTCAGTGCTGTAGATGCGGAGGCTTTTGGTGTGGAAGTTTTTATTGCCCGGACTGGTTATACAGGCGAAGACGGATTCGAGATTATAGCTTCTTCAAGTTATGGACCTTTGATTTGGAAAACTCTAGAGAATTCTGGTGCCAGCCCTTGCGGGCTTGGTGCCCGCGACGTTTTACGTTTAGAGGCGGGACTACTATTGCACGGAAGCGATATGGATTTATCAGTAAATCCTTATGAGGCAGGGTTAGATAATTTTGTAAGTAACGATCGGCCGGAATATGTAGCCGGAGAGTCCCTTGCTTTGATAAGGCAAGAAGGAATTGCGAGAAGAATTGTTGGGTTGCTAATTGATGGAAGGTCAGTGGCACGGCATGGCTGTTTTATTCTTCATGAGGGTGAAAAAATAGGGGAGATATCGAGTGGGGGGCCATCTCCAACATTGAAACAAAATATAGCTATGGCCTATATCCCAGTGGCGTTGTCGGAGCCTGGGACTAAGCTTGGTGTAGATATTAGAGGTAAGATGACACAAGCTAAGGTTGTGGAATTACCTTTTTACAAGAGAGTGCGATTGTGAATCTCTTCCCTCAAGACAATCGGGAACTTAATTAGGGAGAAAAACATATGACTCCAGACCAATGTAAATATTCTAGCGAACACGAATGGGTGTATTTAGATGATGACGGAGTCGGATTAGTGGGTATATCTCAGCATGCGGCTGACAGTCTTGGAGACGTGGTTTTTGTTGATTTGCCCATAGTGGGGGATTCTATGACTCAGTTCGGCAAGATGGGGGAGATAGAGTCCGTAAAGGCATTTTCTGAACTGTTTTCTCCGGTAGGTGGTGAGGTAGTGGAAGTTAACAATATACTTAACGACGCTCCTGACTTAGTAAATGAGAGTCCTTATGAAAAAGGTTGGATGATTAAAATCAAACTCAACGATGCAAGTGAGTTAGATAATCTGATGACTATGAGTGAATATGATAATTTTGTTATTCAGTCAGAGGGTAATTAATGTCCTCGCCTTTCACACCTAATACCGAAGAACATCGGAAGAAGATGTTGGCTACTATCGGGATGGATTCTGTGGAAGATCTATTCAAGGATATTCCTGAAAAAGTCCGTAATCCTAATTTGAATTTGCCAAAGGCCATGTCTGAGTTGGATCTCAGGGCCTATGCATCTGAACTCTCATCACGAAATGTTTCTGCTGGCGAGTACACTTCCTTCTTAGGGGCAGGGTCTTATTGGCATCATATACCTGCGGTGGTGTCTAGTATTGCCAGTAGGGGTGAATTCATGACCGCCTACACTCCCTACCAGCCTGAGGTATCACAAGGTACGCTTCAGGTGGCATACGAATTCCAATCTATGATTTGTCAGTTGACTGGTATGGATGTGGCTAATGCCGGTATGTACGATGGATCCACTTCGTTGGCTGAGGCGGCACTGATGGCCTGCAGAGTGACTCGTAGGAATAAAGTGGCTATTCTCAACTCAACATCTCCTCTGTATACGGATGTACTTGATACTTACGTCCAGGCTCCTGGAATAGATTTGGAGATTGTAGAAGAAGGCCATATGACGCTCGGGGATGAGATAGCGTGTTTGATCGTCCAACAGCCTAATTTTTTTGGGTATTTGGAAGATATGCAGAATCTGGCCAATATTGCGCATGATGCGGGTGCTCTTCTTGTTGTCTCAGTTGATCCGGTGTCACTGGGGATGTTTAATCCTCCATCTGATTATGGGGCAGATATAGTTGTGGCGGAGGGTCAAGGGATAGGTGTTCCTATGAGCTATGGAGGCCCTTATGTGGGGATATTCGCTTGCAGGCAGGAGTTCGTTCGACAGATGCCTGGAAGGATTGTTGGTAAAACTCTCGATACACAGGGTAAAGAAGCATATGTATTAACTCTCCAGGCTAGGGAACAACATATACGCAGGGAACATGCCACTTCCAATATCTGTACTTCGGTTGCACTAATATCCCTGATGATGACCGTATATTTAGCTTGTATGGGCAAGCAAGGTATGAGAAAGGTGGCGGAACTTTGTTACCACAAAGCTCATTACGCTGCTTCCCTTATCAGTGCTATTCCAGGTTTTTCGATTGTTGAATATGGCACCGGTATATTTTTTAGAGAGTTCACAGTGAGATGTCCGGTTCCGCCCAAAGAGGTCAATCAGTCACTTTTAGAAAAAGGCATTATTGGTGGTTTTGATGTTAGTGAATATTCGGAAAATGGACTGCTTTTATGCGTCACTGAGATGAATTCTCGTGAAGACATAGAAAACCTTTCAGATGCTCTAAGAGAAATAGGTGAATCTTGATGACTTCGCCACTTTTTTCCAAATTAGAGCAAGAATCTAGAAAACTTTTGATGGATCGTACCGTTGAAGGCCGTATTGGTGCGACATTACCTGATTTGGATGTGCCTGAGTTTGATTTACCTCCATCAAACCTGATTCGTGAGGATTTGCCGCTGCCAGAAGTAAGTGAGGGGGAAATAGTTAGATATTTCACCCAGATCAGCCAATATAATTTTTCAATAGATAATAATTTCTATCCTCTAGGGTCTTGCACTATGAAGTACAACCCTAAGTTGAATGATCTTGTTGCGTCTATGCCAGGTTTTTCTAATATTCATCCCCTTCAGGATGATGCCACAGTGCAAGGAGCGCTACAGCTTGTTTGGGAAGTACAGGAGTATTTAACAGAAATTACTGGAATGGCGGGAACATGCCTGACACCTATGGCAGGGGCAGATGGAGAATTGGCCGGGATGTTGATGGCCAGAGCGTATCATCTGGATCGTGGAGACGATCAAAGAAAAGTAGTTTTGATCCCTGATAGTGCGCATGGAACAAATCCAGCATCCGCTGTGATGGCAGGATTCACTGTGAAAACATTACCTTCGGATAGCGAAGGAAACACAGATCTGGATGCCCTGCAAGAGTCCGTGGGAGATGATTTGGCGGGCTTAATGATTACCTTACCAAGTACTCTTGGCTTATTTGACAGGAACATCCTTGAGGTTACACGTATCGTCAGAGAGTCAGGTGGGATTGTGTATGGTGATGGTGCTAACCTAAATGCTCTTTTGGGGCGAGTGAAAATGGGTGATTTAGGATTCGATGTTATTCACTCTAATCTTCACAAAACTTTCTCCACTCCCCATGGCGGAGGCGGGCCGGGGGCTGGACCTGTCATAGCGGGTCCCAGATTGGTTGATTATTTACCGAGCCCTGTGATTTGTAGAGAGAATATTGATGGCAGATCTGTATTTAAACGCTCCAATCCGGGACAATCGATAGGTCGAATGGGAGCGTTCCAAGGTAATTTTGGGGTATTGGCAAGAGCTTTTACCTATATTCGAAGTTTGGGTGGTGAGGGAATAAGATCTATCAGCGATGACGCGGTTGTTAATGCCAACTATATTCTCGAAAGATTGAAAGATAGTTTTGACCTACCCTATGAAAGAGTTTGTATGCATGAGGTAGTTTTTTCGGCGCGAAACCTAAAAAATAATTGCGGGGTTTCTGCCCTAGATGTAGCAAAAAGGTTGATAGATTACGGAGTGCATCCTCCAACCATGTACTTTCCCCTGATTGTGGAAGAAGCGCTTATGGTTGAACCGACCGAGACAGAGTCTCTTGAGACTTTGGATACTTTCATAGATATTATGAGAACTATTTCTGAAGAAGCTCATTCGAACCCGGAACTCCTTCACGATGCTCCTCATTTCACTCCAAACACACGATTGGATGAAGCTAGGGCGGCACGTTTCCCTGACCTCAGATGGCGTCCCTCACATGAAGATTCAGAGTAGAGAGTACGGGTATGACCCTCTAGAAGTTCCAGGTGGATGGAACATGGACTGCTGAGGAGTTAATTTCAGAGACTCCAGTGAATCCACAATAAGCCATAGCTCTATCAAATTCTGATCGCAGTATGTCTAGCATCAGCTTCACTCCGTCAGCCCCATCATAGGAAAGTCCCCAGAACAGTGGGCGGCCAACAAATACACCTTTTGCTCCTAGCGCCATCGCCGTGAATGCGTCAGTTCCGCGGCGGACTCCCGAATCTAAGTAGACTTCTAGTCTGTCTCCTACAGCTTCCGTAATAGATTGTAGTGTTTCAATTGATGATAGTGTTCTATCAATCTGGCGTCCTCCATGGTTGGATACTACTATCCCGTCTACACCATTTTCTGCACACATCACAGCGTCTCTTACAGTTCGAACCCCTTTGACGACAAGAGGGAGATCGGTCAATGATTTTAGCCAATCCAGTCGCTCCCAGGTCAGACCCCTAAAACCGGTTACGTCCCAATCTGCAAAATCCCGAGGGCCTATATCTCTTCGTCTTGCCCATTCCGGATTGTCTCGGAAACTACCATTGTGAAGATGATCAATTCTTCTAAAGTTGTTACGAAGATCCTTTTCCTTTGCTGCCGCTGTTGGGGTATCTACAGTCAGGCAAATTGCCTTATATCCTGCGTTTTTAGCACGTACTACCAAGTTTTCCGTAATATCGTCTGCTGAGTGGTATAACTGAAACCACAAAGGTCCGGTAGCAACGTCGGCTACTTCCTCTATGCTGTAACCGGAAGCGGTTGGAAGGGCAAAGAGCGTCCCTGCCATTCCTGCGCCACGTGCTGTTGCCAGTTCCCCTTCTGGGTGGTGTTGTCGCTGACCTCCCGCGGGAGCAACCATTATTGGGAAATCAATTTCTTCCCCCAATATTTTAGTTTTTGTATTTCTGGTGCCAATGTCAATCAAGAAACTGGGATTTATAGAAAGTTCTTGAAATTTCTGTTCGTTACGTTTTTTCGTTACCTCATCAAAGGCTGCCCCGTCTATAAAGTCCCACATATCACTGACGGTTCTTTCTTTAGAGATTCTTTCTAAGTCTCGGAGGCTGACTACTTCCATTTAAATTCCTTTCCAATTG
>VFFS01000049.1 GCA_009392815.1 SAR202 cluster bacterium | reverse complement strand
GTACCCGTAATGAATGGCGAAGATTTTGAAAAGGCGGGACCTTCAATCGGGGCAACTCTTGAAAAGTATTCCTAACTGAGCTAATAATTCAAAATTCTGTGGGGCGGTAGGCTCTATATATTTGGAGGGGTGAAAGACCAAGACGTTCCTAGGCGCCGAGATGCAAAAGGCGATATCAGGTAGCGCCCTCAAAACACCTATTCGTCAGTCGCGAGCCAGTGAGCCAGTCCATGTCCGAGCGTCACCATGCGACTGACCCTGAAAGGGCCGTCAACATAGCGCACAATCGTCTGCCAGGCATCTGCAGGAATATCGGCCGTCGGCGGCCTAAAGTGAGCAATACCTACAGCCTCTGCTCGCGCAATTTCTGAAACTTGTTCGGACGCACGGACTAATGCGCCGTCTCGCTGCATTGGCTCATATGATTCAGAAACTGCTGAAAGCAGGCCAGGCCAGTGAGCAAGGTGTCGCCACAGCGTTGCGAGACTCGATTTGTCACCGCTAGCTCCAAGTAACTTGACCCCCTGGAGCAGATCCCAGGTTTCCGATCCGATCTCGTCTTGCCCCAGCAGTGGTCGTAGTGTCGGCCAGGGCGCATTGGATGGCGGCGTGATGTAATTAGATGGCTTTGTCGGCAGATCAGTTACGAGCGCTGTGAGTGCGATTAGGTTCATCCCATTCGACCGGTTATATGCGTCGATGATGGCTCGAATTGCTGGTAAATCCTCAGCCGAGACGCCTGCCGACACAAGACGACCAGCCGACAGCGGAGCCGGAACTGGAAACTGGGCATGTGCCTTCAATTTCTGTAACGCCGCATCCGGTTGACCGGACTCGTAGATCGGCCGAACCGCCGTCCACGCTGCCTCAAGCCCGCCATCGAAGTCCGCGAGCACTCGCCATATTGATGTGATGAGAGGTATCTGCATGACCTCTCGAATGTCTGCGAATATCTCGGCAGTCCGGCCCGTGGCCTCCGCTTCAGATATTGCCGTAACCGGATCGCGTCGGTGGGATGCTCTCATTATCGTTCAAACTCCAGTGAAATGTATTTCTTGTTGGCCAGACGTCCTTAAATCCTATTCCCTCGCGCTCCCGCCAAAGCGATGGGAGACCCCGATAAATTAGGGACTGCGGTCGCCTAATGCCTCACGAGATACTTCCGAATTGAGTCCTTCGATAGTATCGGTTACAGGCTGCCTAAACATGAGTTCTCTCTCATGATTGGTGTATTTTTCGGCAAGACCAAGAAGTATTTCTATGTCCCATTCCCTAATGTCTTTAATTTGGGATAGCCTCCAGATCCATTTGATTAGCCTTCCACTGGGATTTTCATAAGCCTGGCTTATTTTCAATAAAAACCCTGAATCCTTCCATGGGATTTTGTATTGCTCCAGTTTATCCCATCGAAAAACTTTATCTTCCTCCTGATCTAGCATGGAAGTATTGTCAAAGAGAACTTTCCACTGTTCCAATGTTTGAGAAGAAACATTCTCAAAATCCGTATGTTGGTTGATCAGCTCCGCAATATTTGGCATCGAGGATCCTTTTAACCATTCCTGCCACGCGAAAAAGAACTCTTTTTTTAGGAGAATAGGCTGTTCGAGGCAATCCACAAAGGCTCCTTATATCAATTTTGTCTTATTTGTATTTATGCAATAGCCTTTACCGTATACCAAACTAGAAATGAAGTGGAGTTCAATGTATTGGCTGGTCAGAGAACAAATTTATTTTTGAACTCGATGTTTCTGCAAATAATGTCCAAACTTACTTTCAAGAACAGGTGAAAATATGGAATCAAATTTTTGGTTAATGAAATCTGAACCTAAAGACTATTCGTTTGATGATCTTAGATCAGAAACGGACTCAACTGCTGAATGGGACGGAGTTCGTAATTATCAGGCTCGCAACTTGCTTAGAGATGACATTAAGACAGGGGATAGAGTGATTTTTTATCATTCTAATTCGAAGCCATCTGGAGCTGTAGGGACGGCTATTGTTGTAAGGGATGGATATCCTGATTTTACAGCTTGGGATCCCAATTCTGATCATCCAGATCCGCGTAGTACAGAAGACAATCCCATATGGTTTATGGTTGATATAAGGGCTGACCAACCTTTTGACAGAGTGGTTTCACTAAAGGAAATTAAAGCCACTGCAGCGTTATCGGATATGGTGCTCGTCAAAAATTCTAGGCTTTCAGTACAGCCAGTGACAAAAGATCAATTTGATCTGATCGTATCGATGGGCCTGGCCTGAAGCCTTTTTGTAAGAGAGTGATTCGTTCTGTGGACAATGATGACAGACAACTGATTTTACTGATGGCGGAAACATGGGATTCTGTAGGAGTTCTGATGGAGTCGTTGTCTAGTGAAGAGTGGTTGTTACCGAGCGATTGCCCTGGTTGGACTGTAAAAGACTGTTTTTCCCATCTTATAGGTATTGAGTCGCGTTTACTTGGTCGTCAGATATCTGAATTTACTCTTGAGAGTGAAGACCTGCTCTATGTGAGAAACGAGCTTGGTATGAAAAACCAGATTGATGTTGTGTTGAGACGTTCAGTGTCATCTGAAAATCTTATTAAGGAATATATGTCTGTCACATCAGCTCGATTGGACATGCTAAAACACGGCTACTCTATGACGGAGAAGAGAGAATCACCAGACGGGAGAGTAGTAGACGGAAGAGAATTAATCTCGGTAAGGATTTTGGATTGTTGGGTGCACGAACAGGATATAAGAAGGGCTACTGGGAAGATTGGGAATTTGACGGGAGATTCGGCGGCACATGTTTTTGATCGGCTATACAAGACATTGCCGTTTATTCTTGGAAAGAGGGTCAAACTCGCAGATGGGAGTACTGCTAAATTCATTTTTCAAGGTGATGATTCAGAGATTATTTCTTTTGGTTCACATGCCGGAAGGGCGAGAAAGATAGAAAATCCCGATAATCCTTCTGTTGAACTGATTATGGATCACGAAATTTACCTGTTGTTGAGTTGCGGCCGGATTTCACCAGATAAGGCCGTTATTTCCGATCGAGTTGAGATAATCGGTGATCAGGACTTAGGTAGTTCCATCCTTAGCCACATGAACTTTATCCCCTAGATACCCTGAACCAAGATTTCCAGAATTCTGGGCGTGATTTCTCGAGCTTTTCCCTTCAAGGTTTCCTGATCAAGGCTTCCGAGAGGGTGATCAGTAACGGCGAATGGGTAATTTGGTATGCCACCTATTTTGGCCATTGCCACGCCACTTGTTATAAACGGTTCGGTGCAAATAACGGCTGTAGGCACGCCTTGTTTTTCAAACTGTATTCCGTCGTGCACACTGCACGATGAACATGACCCTCAATCCCCTGAGGCAGTAATAACTACGTCACAACTGTCTGCTACGTTTGAAAGTAAATCCCCTGGACAAGGACGAGAAGCATTTCCTTTATTCTCCTCAACACCTAATGTTATGTCATTAGTCTCCTTGAGAACGTCATATACATGTCTTAATAATTCAGCAGAGTTTCGTTTGCCGTTTGCCAACAATCCCACCGTAACACCGTCAAGTGACTCAGGCCGTATCGCCATTGAGCTTTTGTCTGTATCCGGCTCTATCGTGGGATTAAGTACTTTTATTCCAGCGTCTGAGGGCATAGTCTCCTCCATCGTCCATACTTAAGGTAACTAATTGTTTATCCAGAGCAAAACGCAGCACTATCCTATCAGTTTCGATACGGATTGGGAGTTGCTTCCGCCACCCCATATAGGTATCACGCAAGAAAATGCTCCTGCATTCCCACCAGCAACCATCAAAGTGAAACTATCAGGTCCAATGGAAGAATGCGTCATCTCGGGACCTGTTGGTTTTGGACCTGGATTTATTGATCCTTGTCCCCAGTCGTCATTAGATCTAGTAGCCATATCGTACAAATAATCTTTTACTTGTACCTTTGTCCACCCTTCAGCACCAAGATACTTGGCATGTTCTGGGCAAAACACAATAATTATCTCACCTTGATTCGGGCCAGCTGCAAACAATGCATCTGAGAAGCTATTCAATATAGTTTCAGGAGTTTTTTCTGAATGATTACTAACTTGAATAGGGGACAGACCTGCAAAAACTGTTACCGAGCTCTGATTTTCTGAAAAACCTCTCTCTATCCCCAAAGATTCAAAGGGTGACCGGACAATGTTTTCCGTCATGCACCAGGTGTATTTCCCAGGATGTCCCAGAGTTGCTTTATCGATTTCACCTGATCTGGAGCCGGTAGCGTTTATGAGGGTTAACCTGATTGCACGTCCTATGGTGGCATTTGCACGGTGACCTGGGCCAAAAACGCTGGTCACGCCGTTAACCCCGATCTTGTCTGCCTCTGGGCCACTTATGACAGCTAAAACAGCTGCTCCCATCGTGCTGGCAGTAATAGCGTGTAGATTAAATTCCGGTTCTAAAACTGCCTCTATTGAAGCTAAAACGGATGGGAAATATTCTGGTTTACATCCCGCCATTACAGAATTTATAGCGATTTTTTCTACAGTAATAGTTCTGTTCTTTACTGGTTCCATTCCTACTACTTCAGAGGGATCACGATTTGAATGTGATATGGCCTCGATAACATTCTTTTCGGTCGGAAGTATTATCGGCAGTCCATCAGTCCATCCACTTGTAAAATAATGTTCTATCGCTTCCGTTTCACTTTGGAATGTAATCGACTCCGACATAAGTGATGTTTCCATTGTTGAACCTTTTCTCCATCAATTGCCTACTGTTGAACTGGATAGGTTTGATCAATCCAGAAACCCAATATAACGCCTTGATATAAATGTCCGCCAGACGGGATTATAAAAAACCCCCGCTGAAAAGTGTGTTTACTTGGCAGTTAGGGGGAAATAAATTAGTAATTTGGCGTCACAATTCTTGAAATATAGTGCTGTTGATATGTATGATCAACTATAGGAAATAAAAAATGCGTTCGAAAGTTACTAAATTAGGTCGGTTTTGGAGGTCAAGTAATGGTTACAGCCCGTGAGAAATCTCTTGTTGTGGTTCAGCTGAGCGGAGGAAACGATTATTTAAATACAATCGTTCCTTATGGTGATGATGAATACTACGACTTTAGAAAGACGGTTCATATTAACCAGGAGTCGGTTCTTCCTGTGGATGCTACCTATGGGTTTAACCCTAACCTCGGGCCGATTAAACAGCTTTATGATGATGGGAAAGTGGCTGTCATAAACGGCATAGGGTATGACAATCCCAACCGGTCGCATTTCCGTTCAATGGATATTTGGCACACAGCTTTGCCTGATGAGATAGGTAATGAAGGTTGGCTAGGTCGGGTCATTCGTGAGATAGATCCGAGTGGAGAAAATGTGCTTACAGGTGTAAATTTTGGTAGAGGTTTACCGAGGGCTCTTGGAGTAAGAGGAGTTCCTGTAGCATCCGTAGGTAACCTAGAAACCTATGGACTTTTTACTGATATTGAGGATGAAGCGACCAGGAGTTTGGCGCTGCGTGCTTTTGCCCACATGTACGGGGGAGTACAGGGGAAAGACCCTGTATTAGACTTTTTAGGACAGACTGGCTCGAACGCTCTGAAAGGTGCAGACATACTTCGTACTGCCCCAGAGAAGTATTCTTCTTCTATCGAATACGCAGCCAACCCTATTTCTCAGAGCATGAAGAGTGTCGCTCAGGTTCTGTTTGCTGATCTTGGCACGAGGGTTTTTTATACTCAACATGGCAGTTTCGATACCCACTCCGGTGAACTTACTTCCCACGCCAAATTATGGCAGGAGGTATCCGGGGCAATTGGTGATTTTTATGATGACTTGAAAGAACATGGTAGAGAAGACGAAGTGGTAGTGCTGGTATTCTCTGAATTTGGCAGACGTATCAAAGATAATGGCTCCGGCACGGATCATGGATCCGGAGGTGTTGCTTTTGTTATTGGGAGCGAAGTTAAGGGTGGCATGTATGGTCAGTATCCGTCCATAAGGGAAGCCGACCAGTTGGAAGGGGACCTCCATTTCAATAACGATTTCCGCTCTACATACTCAACTATCATAGAGAATTGGTTCGGTCTTGATGCCGTTCCGATAGTAAACGGAACATTTGAACAATTCGACTTTGTATCATCTAGTTGAACTGGGAAAAACATTTCTGATTCGCATTACTCAGGGGAAACGGGGGAGTTGAAACATGAGTGAAATGGCACTTTTTGCGCACTTGATGAGGCGTGCTGGGTTTTCAGCTACTAGGGATGAGCTGGTGTCTTATGTCGAGCAGGGCTACGAAGCTACTGTGGAGGAGCTGCTGTCCCCCGGAGATCCAGGAAACATGCCTGACGATATCATTCGGAGATATCATGTTGATCAAAATGAGCTTAGGCAATTGGATGGGGCAGGGGCATATTGGATCTACAGGATGATAACGACCCAGAATCCTTTAGAAGAGAAAATCGCTCTTTTCTGGCATGGTTTATTTGCAACTGGTTACTCGAAATTGAATCAGGCCCGTGCGCTTCTGAACCAAATTGACATGTTCAGATCTTCGGGTCTGGGCAGTTTTAGAGATCTTCTAGTTGATTTGTCCAGAGACCCTGCAATGATTATATGGCTGGACAATAACGAAAATCACAATGGTGCAATCAACGAGAATTATGGCCGTGAATTATTAGAACTTTTCTCCATGGGCATAGGTAACTATTCCGAGGATGATATTAAAGAATGCGCTAGGGCGTTTACAGGTTGGACTCTTAGGAACCAGGAATATATGTCCATGCGTGCAAGTAAAGATTCCATCTGGCCATATGGACGAATTGCATGGCACTACCAATACTTGGAAGACGATCATGATTCGGGTGGCAAGAAATTCTTGGGTGAACAGGGTAATTTTAACGGTGATGACATTGTGGATATCATCGCTAGGCAAGATGCCACGGCACGATTCTTGGCGACAAGATTATTTCAGTTTTTCGCTGCGGACTCCATCGACTCAGATGGAGAGGCAGTAGTTGAGGATATGGTAAAAGCTTATTTCGATTCAGATTATGAAGTTGCGTCGGTACTGCGTGTGCTATTCAACTCTGAGTACTTTAAATCTGATAAGGCTAGATATGCCCGAGTTAAAGGTCCTGTGGAGTCCGTAGTTGGCACCGCCCGGATGGCGGGGAGTTATTCCGAACCAACACTTGATGTTCATGGCCTTTGGGCCCAAGCTATGTTTATGGGGCAGGGTCTGCTCGCGCCTCCCACCGTGGAAGGATGGCATGAAGGGACTGAGTGGATAGACAGCGGCTCTTTGGTGGAACGGGTTAATTTTGCCACAAAAGAATTTGGAGACCCTAACAAACCTGGAGTGAACAATATTATTGAAAAACTGTCAGAGCAGGCTGGCGGGACTTTAAATCCTGAAAGACTTGTTGATACTTGTCTGGATTTGATGGGACCGATACAAGTTGAAGACAGGACCAGAGAGGGATTGATTGAGTTTGCAAATGCCTTGGGAGAAGTAAATCTCGAAGAATTTAGGTCGACAGAGAGGCAGAAAGTTGCTGACACTCTAAGTATGATTGCCTCCACCAGGGAATACCAACTAGCATAAACTCAAAATAGAAAGTAACGGAGTTTCTGCCGATGTCATCAACTTCCACTTCCAGCGCTCAATACCTAAAGACAATTGGAATTGTCAATAATGGTTACAACGGCAGAGGGTTTGCCAACCCCTATGATCTCGCCGTCTCAGAAGAGGGAAATCTCTTTGTTCTAAACAGATGTGATCCAGCAAGGCGTTCTGCTATCAGGGTTGGTGTCTGCAATCTGGATGAGGACTATTTGTTCGAGTTCGGATTTGGATTTGGTGATGGTGATGGGCAGTTAGTGTGGCCAGTTGGAATAGATTTTGATAAAAATTCCAGAGTGCTGGTTTCTGACGAGCACAATAATCGCATTACCATCTATTCCTCTGAAGGTAAATATGTGTCGCACTGGGGTCAGAAGGGGAAAAATCAAGGAGAATTTGAGGGCCCTTCGGGACTAGCTGTTACAGAAGATAACGTGGTTTTTATTTCTGATCAGAAAAACCATCGCATACAACAATATAAACCTGATGGGAGCTTCATTGCTCAATGGGGTGAATATGGATCAGGCGAAGGTCAATTCAACCTTCCTTGGGGGATAACTTTTGATGCCCAGGATAGACTGTACGTTTCGGATTGGAGAAACGACCGTGTCCAAGTTTTCACACGTGATGGACAGTTTTTGAAGACTATTGGGTCATCAGGGTCTGGTGAAGGGGAATTATCTAGACCTTCTTCAGTGGCAATAGACAGTCGAGGGGATGTTTATGTAGGGGACTGGGGAAATGAAAGGGTCCAGGTTTTTGACGACCAAGGGACGTTTAAATATACGTTGAGGGGTGAGGCTACGTTATCTCAGTGGGCAATAGAATTTTTTGAATCCAACCCGGATGAGATGGAACAGAGGGAAATTTCAGAACTTCTGCCAGAGATTCCAGATCATCTCAATAGCCCCCATCATGTATCTTCGCAAACGGAGTCATTTTTTTGGGGACCGGTTTCTGTTGTTATTGACCAAAATGATTTGTTGTATGTGGTTGAATCCAATAGGCATCGTATTCAAGTTTACGAAATCCGCTGATTTCTATTTTGGCTGGATGAACTCTAACCAGTTTCCTTCAGGATCCTGGCAATAACAGATTCCTCTCCGAGAACCATCTGGATTATCCGTGAATATTGGATCTGTAACGAAAGTGATACCTTTAGCAACCAAATCCTTATGAAGTTTTTCAAGGTCGTCAACGTTGAAACAGACATGGGCTGCACCCAATTGGTTGCGCTTTAAATGTCCTTCAGGACTTCCTGGGTGGATGTAATAGACTAACTCCAGAGAATGTTCTCCGTCAGAACCAACAAAAACCAATGTCCTGTGTGCTCCAGGTATACCGGTGTGGTCGCCAGATTCTGGGGCCTTACTATCTACTTCTCTTTCGACCCTCAGTCCTAAGTCGTCTCTGTAGAAAGCTACCATTTTATCTATGTCTTGGACCACAAAACCAGAATGATTAAATCCAGTAACCATGCGCTATCGCCTCCAAAGTTTTATTCTAGTGGTTTTAATAAGTTGGTACCTATACCAGACTAAGGATAGTCGTACCTGAGTTTCAATTGCAAACAGGCACAGCGAAGTGTATTCTTCAAGAAGAGTTATATGTTTTTGTTAACGATTTTAAAAATCCCTTTTTTCTGGGCTGCAGTTGGTTTCATAGCCGGCGTTGGGCTCGGAGTAAATGATATTTCAGTCTGGCTAATTGCTATTTTGCTTTTAGCATTTTTAGTAGTTGTGAAAATCAGTGGCCCTGCCAACGAAAAAAGTGAAGGATTTTTGTTCTCTGGTGGTAGTGCCCTCATGCTGGCTTGGATATTAGGATTCGCTGTTAGAGGAATAATGTTCTAGTTTGGTAGTTCATTTGTCGCTGAGATAATTAAGCTGTGGGATATTTATTTTGTCTAGTTGTTCAAGTTCAAATGTAAGCCTTTTCGCGACCTGTGTAGTAAATCATATTTATCCAGAAGTTGGCTTGAGTACAGCTAAAGTGCTAGAGCATTTCAGCTGTCAAGTGAGCGTCGAACAAAACCAAACCTGTTGTGGTCAACCCTTTTTTAATTCGGGATTTCGAAGTGAGGCAAGAAAGCTTGCTGAAAAAGTAATCGAGACATACAAAGATGTTCCTGGAGATATCGTCGTACCTTCAGGATCATGTGTCAGCATGATCCGAAATCATTATCGTGAATTAATCGATTCGAATCATCCTTTGAAAGCAGAGGCTGAAAAATTAGCGGACCGTACATTCGAGTTCACAGAATACATTTATGAGCTAGTTCAAAATGACGAATTGCTTTCTAAAGATGACAACAATTTGTCGGATAGGAACTTACCTGATGTTGTCTACCATGAATCATGCCATCTCCATAGAGAGTTAGGTCTTGGAGAAGCGCCTAAAACGATTCTTGATAAGCTTTCTAATATCAATGTTATTGATTTGGAACAGGCTGAGGTATGTTGTGGCTTCGGTGGTACGTTTGCTGTCAAATATTCAGAAATATCAGCCGCAATGATGAATGAAAAGGTGGATTTGATAGAAAAATCGGGAGCGGACATCGTTACATCTTGTGATTCGAGTTGTTTGATGAACATCGATGGAGGTATTAGGAACCGGGGTATTTCTGTAAAGTCCAAACATATATCTGAATTGTTATATGAAGCTATTTCTGAGTCATGCAACCAATGAAGCCAACCACCGAAAAATTTAAAGAAAAATCTTCTTCAACGCTCCATGATCTAAAGATACAGGAGAATCTATCTGGTCTCTATTCCGGCTTTTATAAAGCTCGTCTTGATGTCTCATCCGCTACGGACAATTGGGAACAAATGCAAGACCAGGCACGCTTGATCAAGGAACACACATTGGACAATCTTCATCACTATTTAGAGATGCTGGAGTCAAAAGTAGTGGAAAATGGTGGAAACGTTTATTTTGCCGATACCGCTGCTGACGCTGGTAGCTATGTGTTGGATCTTGCCAAAAGTAGGGGCGTTAAAACTGTTGTGAAGAGTAAATCTATGCTGTCGGAGGAGATGTCTCTGAATCAGAGACTTGAGGATGAAGGAATTGAGCCGGTGGAAACCGACCTAGGTGAATATATCGTCCAATTGGCTGAGGAAACCCCTTATCACATCATTGCTCCAGCTATACACAAGTCTAGTGGTGAAGTAGCGGAACTTTTCAGCGAAAAAATAGGCACAGACTCTGGGTTGGACATTGAAGACTTAACCGAAGTTGCAAGAAAGCAACTCAGGCAAAAATTTATAGAAGCTGACATGGGCATTACAGGGGGAAATTTTTTGGTGGCGGATACGGGTACTTTAACCCTGGTTACAAACGAAGGGAACGGGAGGATGTGTACCTCTCTTCCTAAAATACATGTAGCTGTTGTTGGAATGGAAAAAGTAATACCGTCCATGGCGGATTTGGGACTTTTCTTGAGGCTTTTAATTAGATCAGCCACTGGTCAGTGGATGTCTAGCTATGTCACAACCACATCTGGTCCTAAAAAAGAAGGGGATATAGACGGGCCGGAAGAGTTTCATCTAGTTGTTGTGGACAACGGGAGATCTGACATACTGGCCAATCCTGAACTTCGTGAGGCACTTTACTGTCTTCGTTGCGGTGCATGCCTGAATGCTTGCCCGGTGTACCGGAAGGTGGGAGGTCATTCATATGGGTGGGTATATCCTGGTCCGATAGGCGCCGTAGTCACCCCGATGTTAACAGGTCTGTCGAAAGGTAAGGATTTACCTTTCGCATCTAGTCTCTGTGGGGCGTGCAAGGAAGCATGTCCGGTCAAAATAGATATACCAAGAATGTTACTTTATATGAGAAGTGAGCTGTCTGAGGGGAAGGACTATCCGGAAGAGATTTCGGTAGGAATTATTGATAGAGCTTTACACAGAATTGGTGGATATGTGCTCGCAAACGCAAAATTGTCTGCTGCCATTCATGGCATTGGAAGTAAATTTGCGAAAGTGTTCTTCAGAAATAGGCTGCCTCTTCCTCCTTCTTGGTCCAAACACAGGGAGTTGCCAAATTTACCAGATCAGACTTTCACTCAACTTTGGGGTAAATATAGATCCGAGGGTGAATAGATATGGGAAGAGATGAGTTTTTAGCAAAGGTAAAAAAGGCTGCGGAATCTGGAGCTGTTGAATCCAGAAGTTTCCAGACACCTTCTTTCCTTTTGAACGACACTGAGGTCAACAGCCAAGCAACCGAGATTTTTAAATATGCCTCAGATCATTGGGAAGAGTTGGCCACAAAATTGTTGGACAGGGCTGTGTCATTGGGGTGGGAAGTAATTAGATGCTCAAATTCTGAGGACGCTTTTGAATATGTAGAGTCTGTTGTTTCCAATCTTGATGCCAAGAATATAGTGATTACATCTCAAAAAAGTATAAGCGATGTTGGGTTGGACAAATTATCTGAGGACGATATTGACGTTGTCACAGTAAACTCTCGTGATGAAATGAAGCCCGGCGATATGAGAGCAAAGGCTTTGCAAGCCGATGTAGGAGTCACAGGGGTTGAATTTGCTGTCGCTGAAACTGGAACAGCCGTACTTTCATCGGACTCGGAAACTGGACGTCTAGTTGGTTTGGCGCCGCCAGTTCACATAGTCATAGTAAAAAGGGGTCAAATACTGCCTAGTTTAGACGAACTATTCCTTTTGAGGAAATGGCAGTCGGTCAATGGACTAGCTCCTCAATATACTAATCTGATTTCGGGACCTAGCAGGTCCGCAGATATCGAATATACTCTAGTCACAGGTGTTCACGGACCTGGAGACGTCCGAATGGTACTGGTGGATTAAAACAATATTCAGTTTTTAGAGTGACATACCAATTCGAATCAGACGAAGTGCTTCCTCTACCGAATTTTCTATGAGTTCTGATACATTTGAAGAAGCTTCCTCTAATGTCATTGGACCACTGACAATGGAAATAGCAGACTCTAATCCATGCTCATGCACTACCTGGTAGTTTTCACCGAGCATTCCAGATATACCGAAGCATGGAATGCTCATTTCTGAAGCTAATCTGGCTACACCTATTGGGGCTTTGTTGTAAACAGTCTGAAAGTCCATACCACCTTCCCCTGTTATGACTAAATTAGCTCCTTTAATTTTCGTTTTAAGTTCCACGAAGTCTAATATTATCTCAACTCCCGCCCTTAAATTACCATCTAGGAAAGCTACCATGCCCGCCCCAAGTCCTCCAGCGGCTCCTGCTCCCGCCATACTCTCAACATCCATTCCCAATTGACTCTTTACGACATCTGAAAAGTTTCCAAGCGCCTTATCCAGTTGGTTGATATCCATAGATGTCGCACCCTTCTGAGGTCCGTATACTGCTGATGCCCCCTCGGGACCCGTTAATGGATTGTTGACGTCACATGCAACTTGAAAATTACAGTCTTGGAGCCTTGGGTCCATATCAGATAAATCTATTTTCGATAGTCTATCCAGTGCTGCACCGCCAAATGGGAGTTGTCTGCCGTTTTCATCGAGCAAATTCGCTCCTAATGCCTGAGCCATACCGGCCCCCGCATCGTTTGTGGCACTTCCACCAATGCCTACGATAAAATTTCTAAAGCCTCCGTCCAGAGCCTGTAATATTACCTCTCCTAGTCCGAATGTGGTGGAATTCAGTGGGTCTCTTTCCTCTAGGGACAATAGGGCGAGGCCAGAACTTCTGGCCATTTCTATCACTGCTGTTTCCCCATCTCCCATGGCTCCCCAGGAAGCAGTTAGCTTTTTCCCAATGGGACCAGTTACCTTGGTTTCTTTAGTTTCTCCTTCAGATCCCTCCACCAATGTCTCCAGTGTTCCGTCTCCACCATCTGCTACTGGGCAGAGTATTACCTCTGCATCTGGGAAGACTTTAACAACCCCTTTTTCAGCGGCAGTAGCAACTCCTAGGGCGCTTATGCTTCCCTTATATGCTTGTGGGGCAATTACTATCTTCACTTTTCACAGATCCTTTTCAATGATTACATTTGAACTTGATTGGGCGGAACGATTTTCTTATGACTCATATTTATATATTTTGATTGATAACAGAGGGAAATTGCGGTACTTTAGCTTAAGGATATAGTCGTCAGTAAAGGTAGCACAATGGCAAGAAAAAAATCAGATGAGCCCACACGGCAAATATTTGCAAATATTCGGGAGGATATATATTTGTTGGTGAAATCTAAATCTGCGGAAAATCGACTCTCCATGAGAGAGATACTTGAAAAGTCCCTCATGATGTATTTGGGGAGTGAAGGAAAAATTGCTGAACCTGACAATCTTGCTGCTACTGCCACTACAGTTTGGGATGATGAATATTTGAGAATGCAGGCCGGTCAGCCTATTGGAACTCCTATAGAACTTTCAGAAGATGAAGCTGCGAGAATAGCTCGAGAAGCTTTCCTATGAACCAAGAGACGGGAATAATAATTGATTCGACGGTTCTGAATTCTTACAAAAATGGAGATGCATGTGCCAGAAAGTTGATACTAGACGCAGTAGATGGAGATATTAATATATCTGTTTCTACTGTCTCTATTATGAATATATGGTCTAGGGATACATTTGACAGGAAGTCTGAGATTGGATTCACTGGGATATTTTCTTTTCTAAAGATAATTTCATTAGATGGTGACGTTGCCAGGTACGCTGGAGGATCTTTGAGGGAATATATAGAAACCGACAGTTTAGTAGGTGTGGAACAAGCCGTGGTAGCCGCCCATGCGGTCCTGATGGGAAAAGATATTGTCACCAATGAACCAGACAGATATGTTCAATTTAATTCCAACGTCAGGTTTCTTGGAAATTATATAGATTAAATTAAACTTAAACGCAAAATTATACCTATATATACTCTTTGATCGCTTCCGCTAATTTTTTTGTAAGGCCAGGTGTAGAGGCGATATCCTCAAGAGAAGATTCTCTAATTTTTGCCACAGAACCATATTTTGTTAAAAGTTGTCGTCTTTTCTTTGGACCAACTCCCGGAACCATATCAAGGGATGACCTTATCGTATTCTTTGATCTACGCTTTCTGTGATACGTAACAGCGAATCTATGAGCCTCGTCACGGGCCCTTTGTACTAGATAAAGACCTTGTGAGTTCCTCGGCAGAACGATGGGTTCCTGAAAGTCGGGGATAAAAAGTTCTTCATTTTCTTTTGCTAGGCTTGCAAGGGGTACATCATTAATGCCCAGCTCTAGAAATACCTGTAGAGCGGCCCCAAGATGACCTTTCCCCCCGTCAATTAACACTAATTTTGGTGTTTCTGTCCATTTTGTATCTTTTCGAGTGGTTGCTTTCGAAACTGGATTAGTATCGATTGAATTCACTTCTTTCAGCCGTTTGAATCGTCGGCTGAGCATTTCTCTCATCATCGAATAATCATCGACTTGGTTCACAGTTTTTATTTGAAATCTTCTGTAATCTGACGGTTTAGGTTTTCCATCCTGAAAAACCACCATACTACCTACTGCATTTGTTCCCTGTATGTTGGAAATGTCATAGCATTCTATTCGGGAAGGTTTTTCCGGCAGGCTTAATGCTTCTTGCAATTCGATCATTCCCGTATCATTATTCCCGGACTCTACAAATCGGGTAACCCTGAGCTGTTGCATACCCTGATTCGCATTTTCAACCACCATATTGACAAGTTTTTTGCGTTCACCACGTATGGGTGTAATTATTTTGACCCGGCTACCTCTTTTACTTTTAAGGAAATTTTCTAGAGATTCTTTCTCTTCCCCAACCATACTTTGAGTCAATATGGTGGGAGGTACATAGGGCGTAACCTTATAAAATTGTTTTATAAAAGCAGTCTGAACTGATGATAAGTCGTCGAATTCTCCTACGGTCATCAGATAATTATCCCTTCCAATCAGTTTTCCTTGTCTGACAAAGAATATTTCTGCCCAAGCTTCGGATGCTGTTTGAGAACATCCTATGATATCTAGATTATCTGCTTTTAAAGTAAGCACTTTTTGACCTTCGTTGACTTTCTCAATAGCGCTTACTTGGTCTCTGAGAGCCGCTGCTTTTTCAAAGTGAAGGTTTTCGGCTTCCAGTTTCATTCTTTCTTTTATACTTTGGACTATTTGTCTCGTATCACCTTCCAGAAACATAGATACTTGATCTATTACCTCACCGTATTCTTTTTCGTCAGCCGCTCCGATACATGGGCCAACGCAGCGACCAATGTGATAGTCCAAACATGCCCGACTGTCTTCTCCTGTGATCACTTTTGTACACGACCTGTAAGGGAACAGTTTTTTTAATAGCCCCAATGTTCTTCGGACACTTCCCGCACTGGCGAAGGGTCCGAAGTATTTAGAATTCGAGTCCTTCGATATATTTCTCGTTATGTACACTCTGGGGAAAGCCTCGGAGGTATCAATTTTTATAAACGGATAGGTTTTGTCGTCCTTCAATCTGGAATTAAATCGTGGTTGATACTCTTTGATGAGGTTACATTCAAGAATCAGAGCTTCCTGCTCAGACTCTGTAATGATGAAATCGAAATCCTCAATTAATTTGACCAGACGTCTTACCTTAGGGTCTGGCTTGCGGCTATTGGTGAAATAGGATCGAAGCCTGTTGCGCAAATTAGATGCTTTACCGACGTATAGCACTAGACCTGTTTTACTGCGCATTCTGTAGACTCCAGGACAAGTTGGAGTTCTATTTAGTCTTTCAGAAAACCTTGAATCCTTCATGTTATTACCAGATGAACAGAGAAATATGCGTACAACTGCCTCATAAGTTCAGTGGATTTGGAATAAATCTGATTAGATAAATGAAAATCCCAATAGCGCAACTACTACTATTCCGGAAACTATTGCAATTCGCTTTAGTTCACTACCTAAGTAGGGGTAACTAAGCGTTGTAGAGTGGCTTGGGGCGGGGGTAGCTCGTATGTTAGATCCTGCATTTGTTACAGGTGAAGGAGTAATGCTACTGCTAGAGGGGGAGTTATTATCTAGGACGATATTTTGTGGTTCCGACTGATCTCTTCTTGAATCGACAACCTGGCTTTTGCCTCTTTTCCTTCGACTCCTAAGCTGTGCCTGTCTGGATGCTCTTTGTTTCCCTTTACTTGGCATTGGAGTCTCCTTATTAACGTGGTCTCTTCTTATTGAATGAAGTTTCTATCACGACCGCGGATGAGCGGTTTCGTACTCTTCCCGGACAAATTCCTTCGTAATATGTGTATAAATTTGTGTTGAAGAAATACTAGCATGCCCTAACAGTTCTTGTACGTGCCTGATAGGTGCTCCACCTTGAAGTAAATGTGTGGCAAAACTATGCCTGAGACTGTGTGGAGTTATGTTATCACTCAGGTTTAGCATCTGAGCGTATTTTTTTAAAGTTAGCCAGTAGCCTTGTCTTGTGATTCTACCTCCCCGGGAGTTGAGAAATAAGGCTTTACCAGACAAATCTGTTACCAGTTTTATTCTATGAGAATTCAAATACTCACCTAATCGATCAGCAGCTAGTGAATGAAAAGGTATTATTCGTTCTTTATTTCCTTTACCTAAGCAACGTACACGGTTTGCTCTTAAGTCAATGTCATCGAGATTTAGATTTATCAGCTCACTTGATCTCAACCCACTTGCATAGGCCAATTGAAGCATAGCCTCGTCTCGTGAGGCGATTGGTGTCGTCGAGACAGAAAGAGGTTTAGTGACCAGTGCAATAGCCTGATCAATAGATATTGTGTGCGGAAGTTTTAGCCTGGTAACCCGAAGGGAGATTTTTGAGGACGGGTCGTTATCAATCTGACCAGTTCTGTGCAAAAAACCAAGAAAAGACTTTAGAGAGGCAAGCTTTCGTGATCGTGTGCTAGGTTTATAATTTTCGGTGCTCAAAAATTTTTGAAATTCGTATAAATTTTCTTCAGATAGTCTGTTCCACCTAATAAGTGAGCTAAGTTTTTGTTGACAGGTCAGGAATGTCGCAAACTGATCTATGTCTGACTTGTATGCCTCAATCGTGTGAACTGAGTAACCCCGTTCCACTCTGAGATAATCTAGAAATTCTGATAGAAAGGGAATGTTTGGGGCTTTGAGTTTAATATTAGTCAATTACGTCTCCCAATTGAGTCTAATCTTATCTTGACACCCTTATACAAGTAGATAAGATTTCAACAGTATTTTTAACCTTTTTGAGGCATTGTCATTAATGATTGAAATTGAAAGCGGCCCATATTTAGCCAATTTTGGCTCTTTGTTGATTAGTTGGCACGGGGTGTTTAGCTTTATTGCAGTAGCTTCAGCCGTGTTTCTTGTAGGGCGTTGGGCTCCTTTGCGGGGGGTTGACCCAGATGATATTTATTCAATAGCTTTATGGGCGATTATTGGTGGCATACTGGGCGCTCGATTTGTCCACGTCATCGATCATTTGTCTGTATATTCTGAGGACCCATTAAAAGTGTTTGCGATTTGGTCTGGAGGGATTGGCCTTTGGGGAGGGATTTTAGGAGGGTTTATAGGTGGTGCAGCCTATTCAATGATTTCCAAGATCCCAGTTGGATTGGTTGCAGACTTAACGGCGCCAGCGATGCTCTTTGTTCAGTCCATAGGGCGGCTCGGAGACATTGTTAATGGGGAACACTGCGCTAAGTTAACGGATCAGTTTTATGGTTTCGTATGGAGAAGTAATGATAGTGCAGCGTCGTGGTGTGCAAATGGTTTAAATGCTTCTGTACAACCCGTTATAGCCCTCGAGATAATTTGGAACTTGTCGGTATTATTTGTAATATGGAAGTTAAGGAATAGGTTAAGACCGGCTGGAATGCTTTTTGCACTTTATCTTGGTTTTTACGCAATCGGACGTTTTCTAATTACTTTCCTAAGAGATGACAAAATCTGGAGTATGGGTTTACAAGAAGCTCATTTCATTGCGATAGTGGTTTTGATTATTGTGGTACCACTTCTTGCATTCAAAGCACGATTCGGTAACCCTGAAGATGTAATCAATGAGTTTAGAGCTATTGCTCCTCAGAAGAGTAGGGCAGAGAGGCGTAGAGAAGACTAGAGAACGTTTTACTTTAAACGGTGTCAGCCGGATCTTTTGAAATCCTGGATAGTGAGTTGGATGCTTTCCTTGCCGTTCCAATAATTTGTTCCGGCAGTATACGCAACATCCACGGTTCCTCTGGCCTCACCTAAACTTTGACCTTGTCGAAAAGCGATTGCGTCATAGACATAATCATTTTTTTCCAATGTAAGTTTTAGATGCGCTTGATCTTTTCCTACGGTCTTCGCGCTCATAATAGACATACCTTTAGATAAAAATGTAGGGGTCGGATTACCTTGACCAAAAGGTTCGAGGGAGGTCAAAAATGAGAGAGATTCTTGATTGATCCAAGAGGGGGAGATTTCTTGCTCAATGTCCAAAATTGAGCCCTGAGATTTTTGCGTTACATCACGTTCAGTTAGAGCAGAAAGACTCTCTCTAAATTCTCTAAGCTTATCTCCTTTTATTGTGAAACCTGCGGCCATAGAATGGCCCCCATATTTCTCAAAAACATCATCACATTTCTTGAAAGCCTCTATCATATTGAAATGTGGAACACTTCTTGCGCTAGCTCTGTATATTTCTTCAGACCCAGACACAGCTACAGTTGGCCTATAAAATTCCTCAACCAACCGGGAAGCTATAAGCCCTAAGATCCCCGGTGACCACGATTTTTGCCCCACGAAAATCATCCCAGGTAGAGTGTTTCCGTTTTCCCGTACGGATTTGGCCACCTGTTGTCTGGCCTGTCGCATTGCCTTTTCAGTCAGCAATTGACGGGTTTTGTTTAGTTCATTTAGTTTCTCTGCGATAGATGCGGCCTGTGATTCATTCTCTGTCAGTAGTAAATCCAAGCTCAATTCCGCATGCTGTAGGCGTCCGGCTACATTTATTCTTGGAATTATTCCAAAAGATAAATCTTCTGAACTTAGTCTATTTTTAGTTAGACCAGATACTCGTATTAAAGCATCAATGCCAGGAATGTTTTCAGATTTTATAGCTTGTATTCCTCGTTGGGTTAGATAACGGTTTTCTCCCTTCATCAACCCTACGTCAGAAACCGTCCCGAGGGCGCAGAATGCGTAGAGAAAATTGGGTATCTCCATATTCAAAGAAAAATATAGAGCCTCCATTACCTTGATGGCGGTCCCCACTCCAGTTATTTGGGGGAATGGATATTCGGAATCAGGCAGGGATGGATTTACAATTGCAACTGCGGGTGGAAGACTCTCTGTTGGAACATGGTGGTCAGTGACAATTGTGTCTATTCCCATTTGAGAAGCTTGGGTTATCTCAGTGATTGAAGTGGTTCCACAATCTACCGTAATTATTAGTGTGACTCCCCTTTTTTCGAAAAAGTCGATAGCTTGATCACTAATGCCATGGCCTTCTTTTACTCGGTGCGGCACATAAGGGAATATAAATCC
>VFFS01000048.1 GCA_009392815.1 SAR202 cluster bacterium | reverse complement strand
CATGGTAATGCGCCGATACTGTGTCCGTAGGCCCGGGTGTTGCTCCAGCACCTTCCACTAAAACCTTGTACTGCAGTCCTGACTCAGTAGTGATGATATCCGACATATTATCTCCCTCGCTAATCATTCAATAATCAACCAAACTTTTAAAACCCCAAGTCTACAGTGAGAAGGCGTCCTGAAACAGCTTACGTCAACAATTAAATTCATAGATACATCATCTGATCTTCGATAAATGTAGTCAGAAAGTTGTGAGTGGGGGATGTCCTACTGAACACCCCTCACTTTGAATTTAGTCTATATAAAAATGAAAGTTAAGATTCGGATCGCAGATGAAATATCCCAAGAACTACAGCGGATATTATCGCCAGCAGGAATGGAACAATCCAAATTATTTCCAGTAAATCACCGATCCCTACAAGAAGGTGCATTATCAGCATCAGGATACCTGTAAGCAGTAATAATCCTGACGCAATCTGATTGATCTTTTTCTCGATAAGAAGTGCAGCACCCAGCACAACATTGCCTATCGACCATGCCAAAAAGAGACCGGCAAACATAGAGTCACTTACCGCCCATATCCACTCAGCCTCCACTAACTTCTCTTCACCTTCCCCTATCACTGGATAAGTCATTCCCATTAAAAGTAAAACTATTGCAGTCATTCCTACGAAAATCATAGCGGCTATAGAGGCTAGAGTACCTTCTGCCGTCGACCCATCTGCTTTAGACCATGCCAAAAGAGCAAACCCCGTCGTCATTGAGGCTAAGATGATCGTTCCCAGTATCGTAAATATGCTGACGAGCGTTGGTTTGGCCAGAACATTGGCCACATCCTCTGCTGTAGTCTCACCATCACCAACTGCAGCCTCCCAACCAATAAAGAAAATTAAGAAAAATAAAACAGGTGCGATAATCAACATCCAACTGCTTAAAGTTTTTGAGTTCATAGTCTCTCCTATAAGTTTAGAATCCTTGATAAAACCACATAATTTTTCATAAGTTAATAAATGAAATGTCGGCAACATTCTAAGATGGTATAAACAGAATATGAATATGTTAGAAGGCCAAGTTTCTGACTATTTTCGATTTTCTGTGTAGTCATTAGGTTCGCAGATAGAGAAATCCGGGTAGGGTACAAAGGCTAAATTGATAACCCAAGATACACTCTTAAAATTATTAGATCTCTGTAAAGAAGACATAGAGCTATTTTCAGTACGGCACAGTAATAAAGCCAGAAGAATCATTTTCAAGTCTTCTATTCGCACCGGATTTGAAGTAGTGCTTCCAGTTTTGCACGAAGACAATTGGGTACTAGAAATAGTAGCCGAAAGAAAATCAAAAATTGAAAGTCATATTTCTGAAATCAGGGAATCCAGAAGAGAACTAAAACCGCAATCGATTGAACTTCCTACTACCGGACAATCATGGAGAGTTACCTATAAAGACTTTAATGACAAAAAATCTGTAGGCATAACAGAAACACCAACTACGCTCCAAATTCCTGAGTATCGGGAGGACGTCTTTCATGTACCTACGCTGCTTCAAAAATGGCTTCATGAGAGAGCCCGTGAGTATCTCCCAAAACGACTGGAAAACTTATCAACAACCTACGGCCTTCATTACAACAAAGTGAGAATAAAAAGACAAAAGACTCTCTGGGGAAGTTGTTCCTCAAAGCGGAATATCAATCTCAATCGAAACCTTATGTTGATGCCGCTCGATGTGTCTGATTACGTTCTACATCACGAACTAGCTCATTTAAAGGTGTTAAATCATTCATCTGGGTTCTGGGAAGAATTGGAGCGATTGCTACCCAATTACAAAGACAGCCTCATCAAGTTAAAGTATCTCCAGAAAAGACATATACCCCAGTGGGCACTTATCTAGAAGAGAAGTCACATAATGTGGGAGTCTTGAATCCTGCGACGCTCCCACATTATGTTTTATACATTTGGTATTACTTGTTAGTTCTCTCTTCTCATCCTAAAGATACCTAACAAGAGAATGGTAAGGGTAAACCCTAGCCACATAGGCATAAATAATATGCCTTCGTTATCAGGAGTGACATTCACAAAACCGAGAACAATAAATCCATACGCTGTAACTATACAAAGCAAAGCACACAACCAAATTGGGAAAAATCTATGGACGTAATATCCGATTCCAGAAACAAATAATCCAAGGAACATTGAAGACCACCCAAAGGCCCCGATAGCCTCTCCTGTGTCTGACATTTCAGCCCCGTTAAATGCATCTGCTACTATTCCAACCGCCCAGGCTATTATTACAATAAGAAAGCCGGCGTTAACGAGTCCATAGCCTTCTCCACCCTTGATCGCATCCCTAGTCATCATTATGGCAATAGGCGCACAGAACATAATCCATGTAACCAATTTTTCAGTGAGCTCTATTTCCAGTATCCCGGTCCCATCTGGTCCAAGACCTAAGTAAAGTACCAACGGAGCAAGAGCTGCAATTATAAACAGCACTCCATTAACAGTTTTTGTATTCACAAAACCCTCCCTTTGTTTATACCGTCTAACGACTTATTCGAATATGTTCCCATTTTGTACCTCATAATTAACGACTCTGTGGAAACTTTCAGTAATTATCTTTACTGAAATTTGATAATGATAGGAAATTTCAGGCCACTTTTTGATATTTAGTTAAGGCAAAAATAGATCTTTTACTTCCCAGTTCACAGCTGAAACACCCAACGAAAACATTAAAAAACCCTTGACGAATATCATTAACCAATTATATTATGTATACAAATACTATTTAATACTTTCCATAGGAGAATATAATACTGAGCATGGAATTAATGATTTTCGCTTTTTCAACA
>VFFS01000047.1 GCA_009392815.1 SAR202 cluster bacterium | reverse complement strand
CTATTCAAATGGTCAAGGATCTAACACGGGAAATTGAAGTTGGCGAAGTTTTCACCGGGAAAGTTGCCAAAATCGCCAGTTTTGGAGCATTTGTAGAAATACTCCCAGGGACAGACGGAATGGTGCACATCAGTGAGCTGGATACCCAGCGTGTAGCGAGTGTTGAAGATGTAGTGGACGTAGGGGATGAAATTACCGTCAAAGTAATAAGTAAAGACAATGCGGGCAGAATAAAATTATCACGAAAAGCCATGATGGCCGGTAATGAAGAGAGTTATGACGAACCAGAACTTGATATAGAAATAGGAGACATCATCACCGGAAAAGTGGTAAATATTGCCAGCTTTGGTGCTTTCGTAGAAGTAGTACCCGGAACAGACGGCATGGTACACATCAGCGAATTAGAAAACCATCGAGTAGCAAGTGTAGAGGACGTTGTCAGTGTCGGAGATGAAATTACTGTAAAAGTGATTGATATGGACGACAGAGGACGGATTAAACTCTCAAGAAAGGCCCTACTTTCTGATTAATCATTGACCCCAGTACCCACGAACCGGTTTTATGAAAAAATCGGTTAGAATTGCTGTTCTACTTATAACTTTGTAGTTCGAATTTGGTGTGAATCAAAGGTTAAAGATGGAGGAAGGCATGGCTGAATTGAAAGTTGTAGTCCACGGAGCTCTCGGCAAAATGGGACAGGAAGTACTTAATGCTGTCAATGGCAGCGATGGTCTAGTGGCTGTCGGGGGCGCAGATTTTGCAGCCTCTGAAAGCACCGTAACAATCCCAAACAGTAACTCCAATGTTCCACTTACCAACGACTTATCCCAAATTATAAGCAGTGCTGATGTAGTAGTTGATTTTACGAATGCTGAGGGGGCAAGAAGTGTAATGGCGACGTCCGCTCCGGCAGGAGTCCACTGCGTCATAGGATCGACCGGCATGTCAGAGAGTGATCTATCGCTTGCACGAACCCTCGCTGATGATAACGACACATGTATCATTATCGCCCCTAATTTTGCTATGGGAGCCGTACTTATGACACATTTGGTGGGACTTGCATCAAAATTTTTTGACTATGCGGATCTTACGGAAGTGCATCATGAGGCGAAAATAGACGCACCCTCAGGCACTGCCATATCCATTGCGCAAGCAGCGGCCCAAGGTAAGCAAAGCCCGTTCGAAGCACCAACAGCTGAAAAAGAACTTATCCACAACACAAGAGGCGGGGATCATTCAGGCGTGGTGATTCATAGCGGAAGAATGCCAGGACGCGTCGCTCATCATGAAATGGTTTTTGGCGCTTTAGGACAGACACTGACCATACGGCACGATTCAATAAACCGAGAAAGTTTCATGCCTGGAGTCATTATGGCGATTAAAGAGACTGCAAGCAGAAGAGGTCTTACCATCGGCCTAGATAAAATAATGGGCCTATAAAAATAACTACGGAGAGAAAATTGAATTCTTGTAAAGTTGCAGTAATAGGGGCAACAGGTGCGGTGGGACAGGTATTCCTACAAATAGCCGAGGAACGAAATTTCCCCATCGAAGAAATAAGACTCTGTGCTTCCGAGAGGTCTGTCGGGAAAAAACTGAACTTCAAGGGAAAAGAGATAGAGGTCGAACTCTGCACCCCTGCGTTATTGGATGAGGTAGACTTCTCTTTCATATCAGCTAGTGGGGATGTAAGTAGAGAAATCGCTCCTTTGTCCGCAAAGCACGGCACCGTAGCGATAGATGATAGTTCAGCCTTCCGTATGACTGATACTGTTCCTTTAGTCGTTCCTGAAGTAAATGCTGAGGATCTAAATAATCATAAGGGAATAGTATCCATACCAAATTGTTCGACGACTCCTCTTGTAATGGTTCTTAAACCACTATTGGGTCAGGCCAAGATCAAAAGAGTTGTAGTTGACACATTCCAATCCGTAACCGGGACGGGATCAGCCGCATTAGAAGAGATGAGAAGCCAAAGTTCCGAAGTACTGGCAGGGAAAAAAGCCAAAGCAAAAGAATATCCGCATCAAATAGCTTTCAACGTTCTTCCGCACATAGAACCATTCCTAGAAAACGGTTATACCAACGAAGAGATGAAAATGCTGAACGAAACTCGGAAAATCCTTCATGACCCTGAAGTCATGGTTTCAGCGACTTGCGTTAGAGTTCCTGTTGCAGTGAGCCATAGCGAAGCTATTCATTTAGAATTTGATAAACCTGTTGATCCCGAAACTGTCAGGGATATTTTAGGTGTCCAGCCTGGCATACGAGTTGTGGACGACCCTTTTTCCAATGTGTATCCTATGCCGATAGAAGCTGCTGGAACCGACGATGTGTTAGTTGGAAGAATACGCAGAGATATTTCGAATCCGAACGGAATAGCCCTGTGGGTAGTCTGCGATAACCTACGTAAAGGGGCAGCATTAAATGCAATCCAAATAGCCGAGGAAATGATGCAAAGAGATTTAGTATCAGAGTCCTCCTGGAGGTAAATTGAATGGCAACGTTTGGAAGATTACTAACAGCAATGATCACGCCATTTGACGAAGAAGGGAATATTG
>VFFS01000046.1 GCA_009392815.1 SAR202 cluster bacterium | reverse complement strand
CAAGTTCTCCAACACAATTTCTATCCCCGACCTGCGAGCATAATCAGAAAGGGTTCTTATTGACTCAATGTGCGTTTGATAATCCCCCTTTTGCCCTCGGGGTTGCGTTTCGGAAACCCAGTTCTTAAGACCAAAATGCATGTTTAATTGTCCGATATGCGGAAAGTCAGCACAGCGATCAATATAATCTTTAAAAACCAAAATACATTCGTTTCTGAAATCACTATCTGTTGCAGCAATATTCAATCGTTCGTCTCCTATCGTGGTAGGAGCGTGAGCACTATAAAGGACATCAGCATATTCCCGAAAGTCGTTCACATTATCTCGAAGTGAAGTCTCAGATCTAAGGTCATATTCGTTTATATTCTGTAGGCCGGCCTTTACTGGTACAGCAAGCGGATATTTCAGTCGGGTCATAATCATTCACCCCTTCCGTTAATTTTGAGCTGGGACCATCACTGTTCCAGAAATTACTTGCGCCTTCCCAGGCACCACATCTCCTAAGTGCTCGGATATCCATCGTTGGGCTAGTTCATTAGAGCTATCGCTTGTCTTTTCATCCTCAAATATACTTACTGCTGTCACCAGGCCGTCACCAGCATCAATAACGTAATAAGCTATATATCCTGGCTGATTACTAATAATGGGCATAAACCCATCATCGATTGTTTTCATGAGGGTCGCAACAGAACCTGAGACCATCTCTCTGCTCCGAATGGTTATTACCATGTCAACTCCTTAATTTGGTTCCTTCGATTTTCGAATTACCAATACGATTATTTAGATCATTCAAAAACAACGACCGACCTTAGGACTTCTCCTGCCTCCATCTTATGAAAGGCACTCTCCACTTCAGATAACGATATTGTCTCCGTAACAAATTTATCTAAATCTATTCTTCCATCCAAGTGAAGGTCAATGTATTTAGGAAAATCTCTGGAAGGTAGGCAGTCACCATACCAGGAAGACTTTAAGGATCCTCCTCGCCCAAAAATCTCTATAAGGGGAAGATTGATATTCATGGCTGGATCGGGTACTCCAACTAGGACCAATACCCCAGCATGATCTCTGGCATAAAACGCCTGTTCATAGGTCTTTGGGTTTCCAACCGCTTCAATAGTTACGTCTGCTCCATTCCCATCAGTAACGCTTCGAATGAAGTCCACTGGATCGTTGTTTAGGCTATTCACGGTGTGGGTCGCTCCAAATTCCTTGGCCCACTTTAATTTTTTGTCATCTATATCCACAGCAATTACATCTTGGGCTCCTGCCAACTTGGAGCCAACTATCGCTGCGTTCCCAACACCTCCGCATCCAAAAACAGCAACAGAATCTCCCATCGCAACGGAACCCGTATTTATAGCGGCACCAAGTCCGGCCATCACACCACAACCTAGGAGAGAAGCCGTATTGGGATTAACCGAAGGGTTCACCTTAATAGCCTGTCCTGCGTCAACTAACGTTAACTCTGAGAAGGCCCCGATACCCAGCGCAGGTGAAAGAATAGTTCCATCAGCTAATGACATATCTTGAACAGCATTCCTGCTATCAAAGCAATACCATGGTTTACCTTTAACGCATGATCTACAGAGTCCACAGGGGGATCTCCAGGCAATAATCACGAAATCTCCTACAGAGACGTTCGTCACAGCCTCTCCTACTTCCTTTATATAACCAGACGCTTCATGCCCTAGCAGGAAAGGAAAATCATCATTAATCGCCCCTTCGCGATAGTGCAGATCTGTGTGGCATACACCACAGGACTTTATAGTGACTAATACTTCATTGGGCCCTGGTTCAGGAACCGCAATCTCAATCACTTCGACCGTTTTTCCCTTATCTCTTGCAATTACAGCCTTTGATTTATGCACGTATCCCCCTAAGTATTTACTTCCACTAAATATTCCTCATCCCGACATATTACCAGTGATACAGTCTAAAACCGATAAATCCCAGGTACCCAGACCTTTTATTAAGGGCACAAAAACTTTACCCTGACAAAGGTTTAGGCTCCCTGAAATAAAGCTACGATTCTGAGAAAGAAGTCCCATTGGAACCAAAATAAGGAATTTGATACATGGTTAATTATCAGTGTGATGCTATATATGACATTAAGAAAACAGAGGTTGACTACCTCGTTATTCCGGAAACTGGACAGAAGTACCAAGCCACTATTTATTCCCCGATTCCCAAGCGGGATGAAACCTCTTCCTTATTTCCGATTCTTTTGGACGTACATGGAGGAGCCTGGCAGGGAGGTTCGAGATTCGATGGGGAATACATGGATAAGTCACTTGCGGCTAGCGGGGTTTTAGTGGCCGCAGTCGATTTTAGAATCGCACCAGAAGATCCGTATCCGGCGCAGGTGCAGGACGTCAACTATGCACTACGCTGGTGGAAATCGGCCTGTGGAAATTATGGAGGTGACCCGACCACGTTAGGAGCCCTAGGCCTATCAAGTGGAGGCCACACACTCATGCTTAATGTTCTGAAACCAAACGATCCAATTTATTCACATCATTCTTTGGATTCAGAATATGACGCTTCCGTAGTTTATTCCATTGGCTCGTCCGCTGTTTTGGACTCTCATGCCCGCTACCTATACGCTAAAAAAATAGGCCGCACAAATCTCATAGAGGGATCCCTTGGATATTTTCACGACGAGGAAACAATGAGGGAGGGGAACCCACAATTAGTTCTTGAGAGAGGGGAACATGAATCCTTACCGTCAACCTTATTAATTCATGGAGCCGCCGATGCTGCTGTCCCAAATGCAATACCTGAAAAATATGCTCTTACTTATTCAGATGCTGGTGGCAACATCGAACTGCGTATGTTTGAGGGAATGCATCATAACTTCGCTCGAGAGCCCCTTCCTGAATCCCACCAGGCCATCGAAATGATCAAGAATTTTATCTCGGAAAATATAGCTTAATTCCAATGTCTCTGTTCCATATAAAAGAATTCTATATCCATTTAGTTCCTGCCTAATGACTTGGATTTGATACAATCCGTGCTCGGTTTTGCAGTGTAAGTAAACCGTTGTACATTGGATTAGAAATAGATATGGAGGGTTGTGCATGACCAAGAGAATAAACAGAGTCATTGAATTATTTGAGGACGATCAGCCTGTTTATTACACGGGACTACATTCGTTTGACCGCGACTATCTAACCTATGAGCAGGGTAAAAAAGATGCATCAATATGGGCCGACTATATAAATATAGGCATGGAACATGGTGCCTTCGATATGGGAGGATTGGAAGCCTACATGGATGGACTGGTGGACGGTGGTCCCACACCTTCCGGACACGTAACCCCCACAGTTATTGTTGAACTCCCCGTTCAAGGAGAAAGCGCCGACATAATAAGATATAACGCCTGGCAAATCCGACAAATTTTGGCGAGAGGAGTCCACGGGATATTGTTATGTGAAGCCACGACCCCTGATGCGGTGGCTGCATTTGTGGAATCATGCCGATACAAGATCAACGAAATTGGAGTCGGGTTTGGGCTAAAAGATGGGACTAGAGGGGTAGGCTCCGAATTTAAAGCCAAAGAAAAATGGGGGCTTTCAGATGACAATGATTACAGGTCCAAAGCCGATCCCTGGCCTCTAAATCCAAACGGAGAAATTCTACTGGGCCTGAAAATCGAAACGCTAGCAGGACTAAACAACTGCGAACAAATTTTAAGTGTTCCAGGTATCGGATTTGCAGAAATGGGCCCTGGTGATATGTCTATGTCAATGAAGATTAAAAGAGTTCCAGGATCTCCTCCCGACCCAAGAATCGAGGAAGCATCCGCAAGGGTAAAAAAAGCCTGTGACAAAAATGGCATTAAATTTTTAGAGTCTGCCAACCCTGGGAACATTACCGAGATTATCGATACAGGCGCCAGGGTAATAGCCGGTCAAAGTGAAGAAGCTGCTCAAATAGGCCGCAAATATACTGGACGTCAAATGAAGGTTTAATACGTTTGATTTGATTATTTATTTGACACAAATGTCACGTAAATTTGTCTAATCTGCGTTGTACCAGGGCTATATCTTAGCTTGATAAACAATATTGAAAGGAGTTTCCGCCGCCCTGTGAAACGAGGAAAATCCAGCCTTTTGGAAAACCTCCCCTATTCTGCTCTCTCCTGCCTGGGCACCTAAAACTCTACTCCCGCCTCCTTGGGCAACTCCATTGGCGGTACAAGCAAATGTGGAGGCACCATAAAAAAGCCTCCCCAAAGGACCAAAATTATCTTCAGTATTGTCATTCGCAAAAGGTTCTACGATCAAAACGGATCCACCGGGATTCAGAGACTTTTTCGCCTGTAAAGCTGCCCCATCAGGATCACCCATGTCATGGAGGCAATCCATGAAACAAACTAGATCCAAATCTTTTGTTTTGTAATTATTGGCAGGCGCCACCTCAAACCCAATCCTGTCTCCAACCCCTGAATCCGACACCCTCTGTTTAGCAGTTTCAATTGATCCTTGGTGATAGTCAATTCCGACAAAGCTTGAATTCGGGTATTGAGTTGCCATTATGATCGTGGATGCAGCATGGCCGCAACCTATATCACCCACCCGAATCCCAGACTTCAATCGATCTTCCACACCATCAAGGGCCGGGATCCAACTTTCGGTCAGATTGGCCCGGTAGTTAGGTCTAAAAAAACGCTCTGTAGCCTCAAACAACCGTTCGTCGTGATCACCCCAATGAATTCCGGAACCCGTTTTTATAGCCTCCATCATCTTTCGATCGGCCGCATAAAACACTGAGTAAAATGCTAGTGCACCACCCCCCATATAGACGGGGCTATTTTCATCGGTGAATACGAAGGCCTGTTCATCTGGCAGCAAATACGTTTCATCTGCACTGTCATATTCCAGGTAACCGCCAGCAGCTTGAGACTTCATCCATTCCGTCAGTAATCTCAAGTTAAATCCAGTCTTTGTGGCAACATCTTGTGGGGTCATGGGTCCCGAACCTGCCATAGCAGTAAATAGTCCCAGTTTATCCCCTATGTATGTCAGAGCTATGCCGGTGGAAGCCCCCATATCCGTTACTAATTTCTCAAGGAATATATTTAGCTTGTCTTGATCCATATAAGTAACTCCTAGCGGTGTCTATGACAGACAAAATGTTAAATTCATCACAGGTAACAAACATTTAAACGGCATGTAGCAGTTAAATGTAGAACCCAATATAGGATGCAAATGGAATTTATATAATTTTCAAACTAACGACTAGTTGAAGGCAGAAACTCCAAAGGGTGGATCCTAATCTCCCGATTGGGCATGTTCCGCGACTTGCGCCAACTCATCCATAAATTGTCCATGATCATATGAGATCCCATTGAGATACACGCTATCGCGGGCAACTCCAGAGGCAACAGCAATCGCCTCCGCAATTTCTTCGTCCGAAGCTCCGCCGAGCTGTGCCAGCCCGGTGAGAAAAGGCACTCAATAATCACACCTAAAGGTAGAAGCTGCTCCAATACCAATCAAAGCCTTTGTCTTTGAGGATAAAGCCGTATCTACCATAAGAAAATCTTTCAAAAAAGACCATGTGTGCTCAAGAATCATGTCCCCCATGCCATCCATAAATCCAGGCACGATACCCAATGTGGCCTCAATATCGTTTATTATGTCCTGTCTTGCCATATTTCACCTCACCTCACATTTCAAATATTCCTATTAGGTCAATAATGGTGACAATAGCACAGATATGGATAATTAACCTAAATTTAGAGTGAACATACAATTGTAAGAGATTGGGATATTTAGAATGAAGTGGAATGCAGGGCCCGATATTTCCACTCCTCTTTACAAATTAGTAATAGCTCCCGTAGTGTCGGTTCAAATCAACGAGTGGTGATCACAGAGGAAAATAGTATGAATTCAAATGGCAAACCTGTCGCTGTAGTTATAGGTGCAACTTCCAAATGGCAGTCAGACGGAAGAAATACAAAACTAATACATGGTAAAGAGCTGGACGACGCCCACATACCGGTAGGAATTCGTTGGGGAATCGGCGGAGCGGTGGCTCAAAAATTCGCACAGGAAGGTTTCTTCGTCGTATTAACTACTCGAAACACTCCCAATGCCGAACCTCTTCAGAAGGCCATTCAGGAACAGGGAGGAGAGAGCACCATCATAGAGTTGGACCTCGTATCGAGCGTCTCTATATCGGAAGCATTCGCTAAAATACGGGAACAAGCTGGAGACCCCGACGTATTGGTATATAACGCCGGATACATAGAAGGTCGGGATCTTCCTCCTGAGAAAGAGCTACTGGAAAACATCCCACTGGAAATGTTCGAAACTGCCCAACATATTTCCAGTAGAGGCCCTTTCCTAGTAGCCAAGGAAGTTATGCCCTCAATGAGGAAAAGGGGAAGTGGCTCATTCTTAATTTCAAATAATTCTTCTTCACTCAGAGGGAGAAAACGTATGACAGGACAATCCCTCTACTACCCAAGGGTAATGATGAGAACTCTTGCACAGGTCTTAACTGAAGAATATTCAGAGTTTGGAGTGCATGTCGCCAATGTTGTCATTGATGGCACAATTGATTCCCCTGGAACAAGGGCAATGTCAAGATCACAACAAAATCCTGATTTGATAATGAATCCAATTAAGATAGCTGAAGCCTTTTACTATCTGCACAGTCAAGATAAATCATCTTGGACCCACGAACTCCAACTTACCCCTTTCCCAAACAACCCAAGCTTTTAAGCAATGAAGATTAAAAGCATAAAAGCACTAGCCGGGAAGTTCCCATCACCCACATCAGATAATCCAGTCCGTGATAGTTGGAAATGGGTGGACCATGTAGCCACACCAATGTCACGATATCCAAGGTATAAAAGAGAAGGACTCCTTTGGGCACCCCCATGGGAGGAGACATCCATTTGTGTCGTTACCGCTGAAGATGGAACTTTCGGTGTAGGGATGACTATATTCAGCACACCTGTCAATTCACTAATCAATGACCACTTTGCTCCACTATTGATTGGCGAAAACTGTATGGCAATCGAAAAAATCTGGGACATGATGTTCAGGTTGGCCTCACCTTACAGCGCGGCGGGTATAGCAAGTTATGCCATCACTGCTGTCGATCTGGCTCTATGGGATCTGAAGGCAAAAATTGCCAAAATGCCGGTGTATGAGCTTCTTGGAGGCCCTGCACGAGACAAAATTACTTGTTATGCCACTGGCAGCCAAACAGAATGGCATATGGAGCTCGGTTTCAATGCTACCAAATTGACCTGTTTGTCTGGACCGTCTGATGGCCCCGATGCCTTGGGACTAAATGAGGAACTCATAGCAACAAAACGGGATCTAATAGGCCCGAATGTAGAACTAATGCTTGATTGCTGGATGGCCCTAGACCTCGAATTCACCGTCAGGTTAGCAGAACGATTAAGACCGTATAACCTAAAGTGGATCGAAGATTGCCTTCTACCGGAAGACTACGATGGATTTAAGGCATTGAAAAAAAGGATTCCATGGCAATCAATCGCAACTGGTGAACATTGGTATACATCCCTCCCTTTTTTATCTGCTGTCTCAGAGAGATCAATTGACTATTTACAACCGGACATACAGTGGGTAGGTGGCATGACGGCAATCGTGAAAATCTGCCATATAGCGGAAGCAGCCGGTATATCGGTAATCCCACATGGTGGAGCCAGTACTTCATACGGACAGCATGCCTGCTACGCCATGCCGAATATTCCATTGGGAGAATATTTTATGCAGACAAGCCCAGGGATCCCACTCGACCAATACGACAGAAAAGGAACTGAATTATCAGGAGTTTCAATACCAGAATCCGGATATGTCGTTCCAAATGACGCCCCTGGCTTCGGAATAGAATTGACGCTGGATGACATAGAAAAAGTAACAACTTAACATCCCCGTACTAATTTAATTAGGACAATACAACTTTACTAGCACACTGAAACAGGGAATACAAAATGGATCACATCAACATAGGATTTATCGGATTAGGCAATATGGGGGCGGGTATGTGCCTAAATATAATCAAAAATGGTTACAAAGTTACGGTACACGACATCAACAAAGATTCAGCTGTGTCGGCTCTTGAGATGGGCGCAGTATGGGCTAACAGCCCTAAAGAACTCGCGCAAAAGTCTGATGTCATTTTCACTTCTCTCCCAGGCCCGAAAGAGGTTGAAGCCGTATCAGTTGGAGAACAAAGTATCTTGGATGGTATTGATGAAGGGTCTATATGGGTCGATCTAAGCACAAGTTCACCAAACCTAATTCAGGCACTACATGAAACTTTTGCTTCCAAGGGTGCCAAGGTCATGGACGCACCAGTAAGTGGTGGTGTTACGGGGGCAGAAAGCGGTCGACTAGCGATAATGGTTGGCGGTGACGAGGAAACATTTAACAATCTTAAATCCGTATTAGAATCTTTTGGCGACCGGGTCACTTATACGGGACCAATAGGAACGGGAACGATCTGCAAGTTGATGAATAATGCTTTTCAATACGGCATGGAAGTACTTTTGTCCGAGTCCTTAACACTCGGAGTTAAAGCAGGTGTCAATACGCAAAAGCTGGTAGAGTGCTTGCGAAATGGCGGTGGTGGTCGTGGCAATATACTAAACGTCACATTCCCACAAACCTACCTTAAGGGAAAATTCGATCCTCCACGGTTCAAACTAACCGGAGCCCAAAAGGATGTATCTTTAGCTTTGGAACTTGCACGACAACACGATGTTCCAATGGCTTCAGCTACTCACACTTATAACGAAATGACTTCGGCAATTAACAGGGGATGGGGCGACCTAGACTCCCGAGTGAGCCTCTTACTACAAGAAGAGAGGGCTGGAAATATCGAGGTTCGCATTACCGATGAAGATGACGTCTCTTGAACCTGAAAAATAGGAGTTACGGATGGATGGAAGGCTAGTCGGTATTAAAGCTGTAATAACAGGCGGCGCAGGGGCAATAGGACTGGCAACCGCAAAAATCTTTGGCAGGGAAGGGGCTACTGTCTTTATTGCCGACTACAACAATCTGGCGCTAAGCAGTGCGCTAAAACTCTTAAAGTCGGAGGGAATTCCGGCATCCGGAATCCAGGCAGATGTGACTTCACCTCATGAGGTCTCAACCATGATGGATACAGCTGCAGAAAATATGGGTGGCATATCGACCCTTATTAACAACGCTGGAACCAGCTCTCCAGGCTATTTAGTGGACCATACCAGAGAGGATATCGACAGGGTTCTTGATGTAAATACAAAAGGAGTGATTTTTTGTACCCAATCAGCCATACCTTATCTGCAGGACTCTCAAAATGCCTCCATAACAAGCACATCATCACAAGCAGGTAAAAGAGGCTGGGATCAAAATTCTGTATACAGTGCTTCAAAAGCAGCAGTGATAGGTTTTAGCCGCGCCATGGCTGTGGAATTGGCTCCAAACATAAGGGTAAACTCCATAGCACCCGGCCACATAAAGGATGAAGGAATGGCCTGGGCCTCTTTTGCCAAACGAAAACAAAATAACGAGACTATAGAGGATTTCAGCTCGCATTTAGCCGCTACTGAAATACCATTGCGACGCCTCCAGTCTGCGTCAGATATAGCCAACGGGTTCCTATTCCTCTCTTCAAAAGAGGCTTCAGAAATCACAGGTGCGGTACTGAACATTGGTGGCGGCGTAGTTATGGATTAAATATCCGATCACATATCACCGTCGATTCGTCAAACAAAAATAAGTCTGCACTTATACTGCGACCCATATAACTAAAAAAATTCACATGAGCATAACCCTTTAGGACAAAACCATGAAAATTAGTGACGTGAAAATCTTCCGTATGTCGGCGGAATCTCACAAATCTGACACAAATAACTGGCTATTCGTAAAAATTTATACAGATACTGGAGTATATGGTGTTGGAGAGGGGAGCCTGCAATATAAGGATCTAGGTCTGATAGGTGAAATTCAGGATTTTTCAAAGTTTTTGATTGGGAAAGATCCGTTTGCAATCGAATATATTTGGACGTCGCTTTATAGAAGGGTTACCTGGACGGGTGGCGCTGTAACCATGAGTGCCATCAGCGCTATTGACCTAGCCCTGTGGGACCTTAAAGGAAAAGCCCTTGGAGTCCCCGTTTATGAACTATTGGGGGGAAAGGTGAGAGATGCCGTGCCTGTATACGCAAACGGCTGGTTTGAAAACGCTGACACTCCATCTGAACATGCAGACGCCGCAGTGAAGACAGTAAAGGCTGGCTACCCTTGCCTCAAATTTTACCCTTTTAAAGGTGAGTATGTGACGACCCCAGACAGGATTAACACTGGAGTCGAACTTGTGAAGGCTGTGAGAGAGGCTGTTGGACCTGATATTCAAATTGGAATAGACATCAGGGCACGGCTAGATTATTGGAGCGCAATCCAGGTTGTTGAGGAGCTCAGGCCCTACAAAATATCCTGGATTGAAGAACCCATACAATTCGACAATCCCAAGCTAATGGGTGAATTTGCCAGAAAATCCAGTGTTCCTGTCTCCACAGGGGAACAACTCTACAACCGTTGGGACTTCCAACCACTATTCGACGAGAGAGCTATATCAATCATCCAACCTGATATTTGCCATGCAGGAGGCATTTCAGAACTTAGGAAAATCGCCTCAGCTGCAGAAACGCACTATGTTAGTGTTGCTCCCCACAACTCTAATGGACCGATCTCCACTGTATCCAGCCTCCACCTTGATATGAATATTCCAAACTGCTTCAAGCAAGAGATTTTTGTCAGTTTTCTAGACAGGTATGAATCCGTACTTACAAATCCCATTCCGATATCAGATGGCTTTGCAATCCCCCCAGTTGGACCAGGATGGGGAACTGATATTGACGAATCTGCACTAGAACAATTCCCTCCAGCACCCTACACACCAGTGGAATCTGAGCCATATAGCGATTTCTTTTAGTCTCAACAACATCAGAACGACCAATTAAGCTAATAGAGCGAATAAAGGATTAGGCCTGTAACAAGTTCGATAGACCCAAACTTTTCACCGAGTACCCGCTCATTTTCGCTGTACCTCTCTCTGTGATGTTATATATGCTATTGTGAAATATGGATTTACTTAATACCATATTGCTTTGATTATGATTCGAACATTTAATTAGTATCCAGAACGATTCAGGCGCCAGAAATCGATCTGAAAGATGTTGTTGAAATTTACTTGTTATCTCTAAGAAACAACGGATACCGGACATTCCTAGACAACTTTGATTTCACTCAAAACCCGAAGACGGATATATTATCTGGGTTTACTGTTGCTCTGGCCTTAGTACCAGAGGCCATAGCTTTCGCATTCGTAGCCCATGTGGAACCTTTGGTCGGGCTATACGCCGCATTTTTTGTTGGACTTATTACCTCCATATTTGGTGGAAGAAGTGGAATGATTTCCGGTGCTACAGGGGCAACCGCTGTGGCAATGGTAGGTTTGGTAGTAATTCATGGTCCAGAATATCTATTTGCAACAATGATCCTGACTGGACTGATACAGGTATCAGCCGGCCTTCTAAAATTCGGAAAATTCATTAAATTAGTCCCCTACCCCGTTATGCTTGGGTTCGTCAACGGTCTGGCGATTGTGATATTTCTGGCCCAGCTGGGCCAGTTCAAAATTCCAAAAACAAGTAGTCTGTCAGGGTCTGTCGATCCTGATAGTTCTCACTCGGCACTAAGTGTCGTCTTCAACGGGGGATGGATGGATGGGCTTGAATTAACAACCATGATAGGACTAACCATTCTTACCATGGCAATAATCTGGGTTTTACCAAAAATACCTGTGATTAAAAAAGTGGCCCCCGCCCCTCTAATCTCCATAATACTCATATCAGCTGTAGCCATACTGCTGAATCTGGACACAAGAAATGTAGGTGACATGGCAAGTGTTTCAGGGGGAATGCCTCTATTTCACATACCTTCCATACCCTGGAACCTAGAGACTCTTCTTATAATTTTGCCTTTCTCCTTGACGATAGCAGGCATCGGACTCATAGAAAGTTTATTAACACTAACACTGGTCGACGAAATTACGGAAACAGAAGGCCGTCCTAACTTAGAGTGTGTGGGGCAAGGCCTTGCGAATTTCGTCTGCGGATTTTTCAAAGCGATGGGTGGATGTGCGATGATCGGTCAAACGATGATTAACATAGATTCGGGCGGTAGAGGTCGTCTGTCCGGAATCACCGCGGCCTTATCATTACTGCTCTTCATAGTATTTCTGTCTGACCTTATAGAAATGATTCCTCTTGCGGCCCTGACAGGAATCATGATGATGGTCGTTATAGGGACATTTGCCTGGCCTTCTCTAAAATTACTATTCCGAATCCCCAAAGAAGACGCTATAGTAATCATAATTGTGACCGGTGTAACCGTAATCCAGGATCTGGCTGTGGCCGTCGTTATAGGGGTTATAGTCTCTTGCCTCGTATATGCATGGAAGTCTTCCCAGCAAATTCAAATAACCGAATCCGAATCAATCAATGACGAGACGCACTCATACGCTCTTCACGGAACCTTATTTTTCGGATCCATCTGGAAATTTAAGGAGCTAATCCACCCGAGTAACTACAGCAAAAAGAATATAGTTCTTGACTTAAGCGATGCTAAAATAGCGGACCATTCAGCCCTAGAGGTTCTAGATACGCAAACCGCCAAATATCATGAAAACGGTAAAAGACTGGAACTGACAAATCTCTCTGAGGACTCTTTGAGGATACTACGTAAAGCGGAGAAGGTGACCAGCATAAACGTCGTTTGAACTTTTCGCCCTTAACCTGTCCTCAATAAAAAACGACCCTGCTGCTAGTCAAATCAAGAACCCGATTCTGGGAAACTGTACTTAAAAGAGTAGCCCCTATAAGAAATAACTACTCTTTTAAGTACCTGTACCCTGTTCTACGAAGCCGCGATCTGCGCCCAATCTATTTCATCAACTTCCATGGGTTCGCAGGTAATCATTTCAATCATCTCACCCAGGGTTGCCAAAATGTCTTCCTCATTGTTCGCTTCCCACAGGCAAATAAAGGTATCTGTATTACCATACGGTAGCGGATTCCAACTTTTCACACATTTGGCAGGTGTTTCCCCAGCCTGCATAGCCTTCGCAAATTCTGTTATCGAATCATCTTCCATTGCTTGAGAAAACTGATCCGCAGGAACCTTCAAAGAATGTACGACCATATACTGTGCCACTACTTGTCTCCTTATACTAATTAACTCTGACCTTAGTTCCCATAAATACTAACAGTTGTCTTCAATCATCCAAATAACATTTCGTAAAAACCTTTTCTTGGAATGACCTCATAATCAGTAAATAATGGAATCATATGCTGGTTGTAGGAACCTAACCTATATAGCCTACTTACCCCAGAAACCTCTCTCTTTCCTCTGCTCTATACCATCCATCACTGGCAAAACTTCTACATCACCGCCACCCATAACCGGCCTCAACAAAGCGGTTACTTTCTGCATATCATCGGCCTCAATGACTGCGTATGTAGTATGAGATACGTTATATCCCCATACTCCGAGGACCTTTACATCTTCATTCCCTTCAACCCATCTCGAGAAAGTGTTCACCTCTTCACTATCAATCCCTTGTTGCACTCCCGGACAAGTCTTATAACTATGTTTAGCTGCTACATGAAAAAGCATCTCAATTCACCTCCAATGAACCTTATTTACTTGTTTAATATAAGCTAGTCATTCGTGGATAAAAGTAATGTTCCCCTTTGAAGTTCCGGCGTCTGCTCGAGACTCTCAACCATGTCAAACCAAGCCGTGAGAAATGCGGGATCATCATAGTTCGTCTTAGTATTACGATCCGCCTCGCCCTGATCTTTCGAGGATAATAAAAGCCAACAGCGATTTATATTTCCGCTTCTTGCAGCAATCAACCCAACTTTCTGTCCTTTGCCAGATATGTAGTCAACTACAGACATAATTCGAGGTCGGAAATCTCTTGATCGACCTTTCGCCGCCACGAGTTGAATTGAATTAAAAGCTTGGGGCGTTTCATCAGGAGCGTTCATCGGAACAATAATTTCGCCCCTGGTATATCGCAACTTCTCAGCTAATTTCGTTTGTATCTCATCTCTTTTTTTACCAGCATCCGAGTCAAAAATAGATGCGAGATCTCTGTCAGCTTCTCCTTGATCTTCATATCTATTCAGAGTCCAGAATACTCCAGGGATTTCACTCGACGAAGCGACCAGCGCCATTTTTGCTCCGTCAGCTTTTCTCATCTTCGTGTATTCAATCATGTCATTTGCAAACTCTCTACCGACGCCTAGAGCAGCATTCCATCTAGTAATGTTCAGAACAGTCATTTTCACCTCCTCATACAATAATCTATCTGTACATTGCCCAGCATCGCACATATTAGCAGTATTTATCTGCTTGATGCTTTCAAACCTCTGAAAACTCTTGAATCTGATATCGGATTAATATCTGCATCACTAACAATTACAGTCCAGGGTCAGGGCGACAACTTAAGGCTTGCAAGAATTTAATATTAGTTAGCAACAACCTGTTAACAAAAATGTATAGAATGCCAATGGAACAGAACAGATAAATATTCCGACCGATAAATCAAACGAATAAAGGGGAAAATGAATATGATCTCTCAGTTACGGATTTACACCATAAACCGAGGAATGATGGAATCTTGGATTAAGCTCTTCAAAGATCACATAAAACCTAATCACGAAAAATATGGAATCCCGGTGGAATATAGCTGGGTAAATTCGGATCAAACAGAGTTTATATGGGTACGAAGTTTCGACAATATAGATATTATTGAATCTAAAGAAAAAGAATATTACTCATCACCAGAGCGCCTCGCTATGGCTGACCAACCCCAGAAACACATTGCAAAAACTGAAGTTCGTATCGTAGAACCCACAGGCGTATAACAACAATTATTCAACTTTAACTCATCGCTCGGTTCAAAGAATGAATGAACAGTTATGCCGATTGAATACCAAAACGTTGACTCAAAGCAGAGATGTGCTTGACGGAAAATCCACAACACGCGCCGATAAGGTTGCACTTTGGAAAGTCTCCTCTCCAGTTCACACTGTGTGTGCAATAGACATCAACCGGGTCCCCACCATAAACACTCTGTTTCGTCTTGGGGTCCCATGCCTGAACGTCGTCGGCATATGCCATCATTTTCCCGTCCCAACCATGCGACTGCACTGTCTCCAAAACTGTTCCCAACACAGCTGGCTTACAGTGCATGGCACCAATCACATCTACACCACTGTCTCCCCCATTCCTAAACTGTCCTTCAGTGCCTTCAACGGCGAACCGGATAAGATCTGGCAAAGCGTTGTCGATGGGAGTCCCAGCATTATCGAAAACACATAGATTATGGGTCTCCTGGTTCTTATAGGCCGAGAAACCAAGCCAGAAAGGCATACGGATAGTTTGGATAGCCCTGATAATAGGAACGGTGAAAGTAGGTCCACCGACCATTTCAGGAAGCATAATATCGACGCCGGAATTTTTAAGAAGTTCAACTAGATCCCCGATATCACTCTCCCAACTTTCTAGATCCTGCATAGGTTCATATTTCCCTGGACCTTGAGCTGTATGGTAGGCAAGGCTACCAGCAATAATCACACTATCTTCAGTGCCTGTCCGTTTCCGCGCCTCCAATGCACATTCTACCGCTGCATTAGTCAAATCCTCGAAGTCAGTACCCAGCACCTGACGCGTCCGACCAAAAGTATTCGTCGTGATTACACGGGCACCTGCATCTATGTAATCCATGTGTACTTGTACAAGAGATTCTGGATCATCTTTAGCCACTCTTCTTTCTCTGCCAGATGCCATAGTTATGCCCCTAGAGTCAAGTTCCGTGGAAATGGGACCATCGATTAGGATTGTTTTCCCTGGATCTGTCATTTCCGTAAGAAAACTCTCATATCGGGGAGACCGACTGACAGGAACTATCTGATTCGTCATAAAATTACATCCCCTCACGCACAGCAAACCGCCTTAACGGCACACCCTATAGCGCTTCGTTCTGAAAGATCTGGCTACTGTATATATTATATTGGCAGTGTCTCTTGAAAGTCATACAAACAGGATGTCGCAAGGGTTCATTAAAATCCGATTAACAAAATTTTATTTCGACAGTTCGTCTGTAAGAATATGTAACCGCTGAAAGGCTTAATTTTCTCATCTGAATCAAGGTGACATAACCACGGAAGCACGATACGATTTATTGCCTGTTTATCGCTCTTACAACTGTTTAACCGAAAGGCATTGCAAATGTTATTAAGAATTGCCGGTCAATTCTGTGCTACACGACCTTTTTACGTTATTGGTTTTTGGATTCTTTTAATGGTGGCGGCCGGTGCTGTGTCTCAAGTTTATCTAGAGGATGCCTTAAGTAACGGCCGGGGTCAGGGCCCAACGAAAGATCTTGAATTCACTTTAGCAAAAAAGATGAGAGACGAAAAAATTGCGTTACCTGCGGCCATAAAGGATCAGGACGTAGGAAAGGATCTCCGAAAGGTAGATCAGAGCGATAATAGTGACACAGAATCCTCTGAAACCGTTTTGGTGATTACCTCTGAAACTTACCTGTTTCCCTCGGAACATTACATAAATTCTGTCAACGATTTTTTATCGGAAATCCAAACAAAGATAGATTCCAATCCGGATATAAACCGTGACGTTGGAACGATTGAAGATTATCCCGTAAGCCCTTCTCCGGACGGGACAACGATCATGATACCTGCCCCATTCCTAGAGAAAGAGGTCCTGGAGTCTCTCGTTCACCATGCAGAGGAACATTCAAGTGATGACTATGGTTATTATTTCGTCGGAGTACCAACACTTGAATTGGCTTTTCAGGAACTTGCCGAAAAGGATTTACTTACCGGGGAAACGATTGGCATTTCCGTTGCGATAATCATTCTAGCCTTAGTTTTTGGGACTGTAATTTCTGCAATCATTCCAATAATCTTGGCTATAGTTTCAATATTCATTTCGGTCGGACTTGCAGCTGTAATCGGACAATTCGTCGACTTGAACGACTTTGTGCCCAACATCATGACAATGATGGGACTCGCTGTTGGGATAGATTACTGTCTCTTCATACTGTCCAGATACAGAGAAGAAAGATCGACCGGTTTGGACAAAACCGAGGCTATAGTAAGAACAAATATTACCGCGGGTCGAGCAGTTATGTTCAGTGGGTTGACTGTGGTATTGGCTCTACTCGGTATGTTCGTAATACCAGAGAAAACCTTTCAAGTATTCGGACTTGGAGCAATTCTTGTAGTTTTTGTAGCCGTCATGGCTGGTATCACCTTACTACCATCCATCATAGGTGTCCTTGGCGATCGAGTTAATAAGATATACGTACACAAAAAAACTACCCTCGCTGTTTATGGCGTTGGATTTCTGGCCATAGTCCTTACGCAAGAACCCGGACCTAAATTACTTATTGCTTCCGGAATTTCTATGGGAATCCTGGTGTTTATATCTATTTTGCGGACAGTTGGGTTTAGCCCCAGATTCCTGTCCACAAGCAACGATAAAGAACGTACCAGTCAAGGATTTTGGAATACCTTAACTCTGAAAGTCATGAAAAAACCATTGTTAAGTATGCTTCTCGCTTCGGGTTTCTTAATTATTCTTGGGTATTTCTATTTCGAACTTGAGAAAGGTACAAGTGGAATATCAATGTTGCCCGATGACCAACCTGCGAAAATCGGCTTCATGGTTTTAGACGAAAAATATGGTTTTGGTTCAAATGAGCCAGTAAATATATCAATAGACGCCGATATGAGTTCACAACCCGTAAGGGAAGCCATCAAAAGTTTAGAAAACTTTCTTGACGAAGACACAGGTTTTGTAGAGCCGAACATTACCTACTATTCTTCCGTTAATTTTGTAGATATCACTTCGAAAATATCGGGGGACCCGCAGGAACAGGAATCCCTGGAATCGATCCGGAGACTAAGGAGTGTTCTTATTCCTCAAGCCTTTGCAGAAATTCCAGAAAAGGATTACAGGGCCTATGTAGGTGGAGCCACTGCTGAAGTAGTCGACTCCGTAAAAATGACAGATGACTATTTCCCTTTGGTCCTAGGTATGGTGCTTAGTTTGAGTTTCCTCCTGCTTTTGTTTGCTTTTAGGTCCATCACAATTTCTGTGATTTCAATAATAATGAATTTGCTTTCAGTTGCCGCAGCCTACGGATTATTGGTTTTGGTTTTCCAACATGGCTTCATGATAGATATTTTCGGTTTCGATCAAGTTGACCAGCTCGAGTTTTGGTTACCTTTATTTATGTTCAGCATATTGTTTGGACTATCTATGGATTACCACGTATTTATGCTAAGCAGGATAAAGGAAAATTTCGATGAGACGGGTTCTCCGGATTCATCTGTGGCGTTTGGACTATCGAGAACAGCAAGTATTATCACGGGAGCGGCCCTGATAATGGTGGCAGTCTTTGGGGGGTTTGCGTTGGGAGAAATAGCCTTTTTCCAATCCCTAGGCTTCGGTCTTGGTGCTGCCGTCCTCATCGATGCAACAATTGTCAGGTCTATTCTGGTTCCTAGTGTCATGAAACTATTAGGAAGTAACGCTTGGTATTTGCCAAAATGGCTCGAATGGTTGCCTAATATATCCATCGAGGGAAATAAAACCAAAGAATACTAAGAGATAAATTAGAGAGACACCCTATCAGTCTTTCCGGTCCTGTAATAGGATACGAAACGTTAATTCAACATTTTTAGGAGAGGCAAAAATGACGCCAAAAGACGTAGTCGCAAAAAACTATGAATGTTTCAATACTGGAGACATGGAGACTTTTGTTTCTCTCTACCATGATGACGTTGTAGTAACGATTAATGGTATGCACAGATTTTCAGGAACTCATAGAGGAATCGAAGCCTGGGTACAAGTTTTGAGTCAAGTTCCGGCCAGATTTGAAGATTTCAGTGTGACCCCTGTCAACATCATTGCTGAAGGTGACCAAGTATTCGTTCAAATCCATGGCAAAGCTAAAGGATTAGAGGGAGATTTCGGTCATTTTCTCAAATTAGAGAATGGGAAAATAAAAGAGTTTTGGATATATGACGACAGTCAGAAAATGGCACATGCCATGAAAGCAGTCTAGCCTAATAGATATTAGTTTTACCGTAGACCATTTAGAAGGAACCAACGGAGTAGATTTAGCCGGCAGACTCTATAAAAATATTCAAGGCTTCCAGATTGTTGCCGCTATGTATCTCTCTCCATCAGCCAAATCATTATGGTAATAGACTGCAACGACATTTCCGTCGGGCCTTTCTATTGCCCTCGGATATCCAACATCGTGGTTGCCCGCATCGTCCCGGAGAATAATCTCTCGATCCCAGCTAATACCTTCATCGGAGCTAATTGAATATCTAAGACCGGCACCTTCACCTCTATAACCGTAAATGAGACACAGCCTGCCGTCGGAAAGGTGCAACATATGCGGGGGATTTCCGGCAGATCCCGTACTGTGCACAGGCCTGGATAATGTATTCCAAGTAATACCATCATCGTCAGAGCACAGGAGATCTATCCATCCTTTACTTTCAATCGAAGACCGACAGCGTAGAGCAGTTAGGATTCGGCCAGAAGGCAATCGTAAACTAGAAGGCATGTTTTCTATACCTTCTGGAAATTCGCCTAGCCAGGATAAAAACTGAAAGGATTTTCCCGAATCTTTCGTTTCAGCACTAAATACTCTGCCTTGATCACCATCAGGTTTTGTAGCAGTTAATAAAAAAATACATCTATCAGTGTCCGATGAATCTGGAAGAATATCGGTCCGCGCTGCAATTCCACCCAAACCAAACATTGGAAAGGAATATGGTCCCAGCCAGCTATTACATCGATCATTAGATATATAAAAATATGACTCACAAGGGACTCTTATCCCTGTTCTAGCCATGAGAACCGCAAAGTCGGGATTGGAAAAATCAAAAGTATCATCAAAAACCTTTGGTGGATTAACTCTTGAATCCACCGGGCCAAGATCTATATTCATATGTTCATCAGCACTTATTGCAACGTTCCCAGGTGCTGCCAGTGGCGCGGGAACACATTCCCATGTAGTTCCCCCATCCATGCTTCTAGCTTGCATAGTAATGAAAGGTAGAGCTTTATCTCTAAAATGAAATCCACCATCATTACTATGGGAACCTAATGTGAAACCGGTAACGATTTCGTTACCCCAACTCCAAATACCATAATTTGCCGGCCAACCAGCATAATCCCCAGCTTCTCTATAGACTGTTACGTGATTCATGATTGAATAATCCTTAATCCCCTTTTGGTGCAAGGTATACCATCACAGTTTCCCGCGCTGCTATTATAAAATTCCACCAACATCTAATTCGTTAATTCTATAGTCTCAGAACTCCCTCACTCATCAGTACACTGCTACCCCCAATCCAAGTATTCGTTACATGCCCATTTATCTTCTCTGATCGACCATGCAATATACTTGGCCTCCCTATTTCCGTGCCTTGTGAGATAGTCCATTTTATGTTGAGGTCAGCTCTAGGATCGTGATAGCTGAGTAATCCAATAAGCGCACAATTAGCGCTTCCTGTAGCTGGATCTTCTAGTACCCCATCCATGGGAGCAAACATACGGGCTCTTATATCGAATCCATTAATATTCCTGCAATATAGGTGAATAAAAGACTCAAACCCTCTGTTTAAGAGCTTCTGGAATTCAGGCATACTTATTTCCGCTTGCTGCAAAGCCGATAGAGAGCTCAGCTCAACGAAAATAAAGGGAAGACCCACAGAAGCCATTTGAGGAGCATGAGTTGTTGTGACAATCTCTGATTCTCTCAAAGAGAGTGTGTCGGCAATCAATTGCTTGGGAACATACTCTCCGATTATGAGTTCTGAAGGAGCTTTAAGCTCGCAAGTTATCCCGTCTTCATCATCGCGTCTTATATCTACTTGCACAGTGCCAGCTTTTTCTTCAAAAGTAACTTTAATAGATTTATCTATGTCACCAAAATCTCCCCTTTGGGCCAAAGCAAACGCCGTGCCAATAGTTGGATGACCTGCGAACGGAACTTCGGTTGTTGGTGTATAAATACGTATCTTCTTCGTATGAC